>JBEVNF010000327.1:0-6562 GCA_040508255.1 Flavitalea sp. | reverse complement strand
TAGGTGAAAAAGGTACTATCTACGACAATGAGTATCAACTTTATCACGGTGGCGAAGTTCACCGTAATGCTGTTGATAACGGTAAGTTTGATGGGTTCCTTCTTTATCCTCAGTCTACCAACACAACCGGCTTTTTTGCAACCTGGCAGTATGCTGCTATCAAAGAAGTTATTGAAAATTACCTGATCCCTCAGGTAAAGGTGGATGTTAACCGTGTTATCATCGATGGTCTGTCTGGTGGTGGTACAAGCACCTGGCAGTTCTCTATTGCCTATCCAGGTCTGGTTGCCGCTGCATTGCCTATCAGTGCGGTGTCTAACAGTTTCACTGACAACATTCAGTCATTGAAATGGACACCAATGTGGTTGTTCCAGGGTGGTCTGGATCAGAATCCTGCTCCGGGAACTGCTCTGAACGTTTCAAACGCCTACAAAAATGCCGGTGCAAACTTTAAATATACTCTGTATCCTACACAGGGTCACGGTTGCTGGTACGCTGCATGGGCAGAACCAGATTATTTCCCGTTCATGACACGCGCCCACAAGGCGAATCCGTGGCCGCTTACAGGTAGAACCGAGTTCTGCCCGGGCGACCCTATCAGCGTTACAATGGGTGTGTCTGCCGGATTTTCAGGCTATGAGTGGAGAAGAAATGGAACCGTTATCGCTGGCGCCACTTCTAACCAATATGTTGCAACCCAGGCTGGTACTTATGATGTAAGGATCAGGAGAGGTACAACATGGTCAGTGTTTTCTCCCACTCCTGTTAACGTAACTATTAAGGCACCAACAGTAACACCTCCGATCACACTTGCTCCTCAAAATAGTAATGTGATTCCGGCGCTTGATACAACAACTGCTGCAACGCTCACAGTTCCGGTTGGCTACAATACATATGCATGGGTAAAAGATGGCTCTGCAACTGTTTTAGGCACATCAAATACTTTCCGCGCTACCACACCTGGTAATTATCGCGTGAAGGTTACTGAACTTTATGGTTGTTCAAGCGATTTTTCTGCTCCTTATACAGTAGTTGCTGCCAATGGCCCTAACAAACCATCACCGGCAACAAATGTAAAAGCTACAACTGCTTCCAAAACTTCATTGAAGATTGACTGGGTTGATAATCCGGCTCCAACCTACAATGAAACAGGTTATGAAGTTTACCAGGCAGAACAGGCTGGTGGTCCATACAAATTTGTAGCACTTACTGCCGCAAATGCGAACACCTATACTGCAACAGGTCTGGCTTCAAACAAAACATATTTCTATGTACTGCGTGCAGTAAACGCATCAGGTGCTTCTACAACTTCAAATGAATCATCTGCAACTACTGACCGTGATGCAAACCCGCCAACAACACCGGCAAATCTTGCTATCACAGCTCAGACCAAAACAAGTGTTTCTCTGAAATGGGATGCATCAACAGATGATGTTGCTGTTACCGGTTATGAAGTGTTTGTAAACGGTGTAATGAACTACACTACAACTTCTACAACATTCACTGTTCCAAATCTCACATACCAACAGGCTTACCAGTTCAAGGTGAGAGCAATTGATGCTGCAGGTAACAAATCTCAATTCAGTAACCAGGCTGCTGCAAGAACTGCACAGAAAGGACTTGACTACAGATACTTTATCTTCAGCGGAACCTGGAACAGCTTCCCTAACCTAAATACGCTTACACCATTCAAAACCGGTAACGTTCCAAACGTAACCCTGGGTGGTCGTTCACGTGACGATGGTTTCGCGTTTATCTGGGAAGGATATATCCGTATCACAACCGCAGGTAACTACCAGTTCAGAACAAATTCTGATGACGGTAGCATGTTATACCTCGGCGCGCGCAATAGTCAGACTCCTGCTTATAATTTTGGAGGTCCTGTTACTGTTAACAATGACGGTCTTCACGGAAGTCAGGATCGTACAAGTGCAGTTCTGTCTCTTCAGCCTGGTGTGTATCCTATTGCAATCCTGTATTATGACCAGAGTGGTGATCATATCATGAATGTACGCTGGAGCACCCCGGCATCTGCTGGAGCCTTCGTAGCGATCCCTGATGCACAATTCACTGAAATCGATCCGGCAGGTGACAAGCCAAATGCGCCGAGCAACCTGGTTCCAACAGCACTGAGCCATAAATCAATCAGAATTAACTGGACCGATAACAGTACAAATGAAACCGGTTTCGAAGTTTACAGATCTGCTGTAAGACAATCAGGTTATTTGCTGGTTGGCACAACTGCTGCAAACGCAACCAGTTATACTGATACCGGTCTCGTTGCTGGTACAAGATACTATTACAAGGTAAGGTCGATCAGTGCTAACGGTGAGTCTAATTTCTATACTGACCCGAACCCAATCGACTACTCATATTACGAGGCGCTCAACCTGAGCGTGGTTCCGAATTTTGCATCGCTTACTCCTGTGAAAACAGGTAAGCAGGCAAGCTTCAGCCTTGGTGTTCAGAATCGCGGCGACAACTTCGCATTGAAGCAAAACAGTTTCATTTCAGTTCCGGTATCAGGTACTTATACATTCTATACTTCATCTGATGATGGTAGTAAATTATGGATCAACGGTACTGCTGACGCACAGATCATTGTAAACAATGATGGTCTTCATGGTACACAGGAAAGATCAGGAACTTATTATATGATTGCCGGTTATATCTACCCGATCCAGGTTGGCTTCTTTGAAGCTGGCGGTGGCGAAGTTCTCGAGGTTAGATACTCTGGTCCTGGCGTTGATAAGCAACTGATTCCAAACTCTGTTCTTGGTGACCCATCTGTAAACGTTCAGACACTGGGTGCTCCGACAGCTCCTGCTGCTCCAACCGCACTTCTCGCGAATGGTACTTCAGGTACAAGCATCGGACTTACCTGGACAGATAATGCTGCAAATGAAACAGGTTATGAAGTTTACAGATCGCCAAATGATGCGAACAACTTCACATTACTTGCAAGTATTGCTGCGAACGCAAATTCATATGCTGATACAGCTTTGAATCCAGGCGCAATGTTCTACTACAGAGTGAGAGCAACAGGTGATGGCGTATTCTCAGCCTATTCAAACTCTGACAGCGCGATCACGCTCAACAGCAAACCTGTTGTGAAACGTATCGTTAATCAGACCATGCGTTTCGATGGAACATTGAGCCTCGATGTTCTCGCAACTGATGCTGACCTTGATAACCTTACAATTACGTTCCTGAATCTGCCACCATTCGGTGCATTCACTCCAACGGGTAACGGTACAGGTACACTTACGTTCACTCCTGGTTCAAATGCTGCAATTGGTACATATAGTAATGTATCTGTGATAGCGAAGGATACACGTGGTGCTGCGGATACTTCAGTGTTCAACCTGGTTGTAAACGACAACTACAAACCAGTTATCGTTCCTGTAAGTAATATAAGCGTTAATGAAAACACTTCTTCAACGGTTACTTTGATCGCAAACGATCAGAATGTTGTAGGTGGTGTTACCTGGTCATTCGCTGGTCTCCCTGCATTTGCAACTACAGTTACAAGTGGTGACACTGCTCGTATCGCCCTTGCTCCTGGTTTCACTGATAACGGTGCTTACAGTGTAATTGCAAAAGCAGATGATGGCAATGGTGGTGTTGACTCAGTAACATTTGTGATCACAGTTAACGATGTAAGTCCGAGCAAGACTGTATTCGTGAATTTCACAGGTGGTACTTATGTTGCTCCTTCACCATGGAACAATACCAACAAGAAACCAGTTACCAATGATAACTTCCCTAACCTGATCGATGGTACCGGTGCTGCAAGCTCTATTGGCTTCTCACTCGGTGCAGGCTGGACAGATATCAATAACCTGGGTTCAAATACAGGCAATAACAGTGGAGTATATCCTGATAACGTTCTTCGTTCATCATGGTACACAAGTACGTCTGCAACAATCAGGGTTTATGGCCTTGATCCTGCTACCAAATACAAACTAAGCTTCCTTGGAAGCCGTGCAAACCCTGTATCAGGTGTAGGTGTGGTTGCCAACTATACAGCTGGTGGTCAG
Source organism: Flavitalea sp. (assembly GCA_040508255.1). Lineage (GTDB taxonomy): Bacteria > Bacteroidota > Bacteroidia > Chitinophagales > Chitinophagaceae > DATHKG01. The sequence goes on along the minus strand of JBEVNF010000327.1, from coordinate 2,522 downwards.
ACTGTGACTCAGGACGCAGCTAACAATGCTACAAATGTTGCAACGATATCTAATCTGACTCCATTACCTGATGGAAGCATTACAGTAACAGTGGCCAAAGCCGCAGGTTCAAGTTTTGCTTACATTAACTCACTGGTAATTGAAGGTGTATACGGAGAAGGTACAGTTCCGGCTAAGCCAAGAGCACTTGCTGGTGTTGTTGAGAATGGCAGAGCAAAACTGAGCTGGACAGATGCAGCATTTAATGAAACTTCATATGAAGTGTTCAGAGCTGATACACTTGCAGGAAACTACACACTGCTTTACACAGGTGCAGCTAACCTGACTCAATACACTGACAGTACTGTTACCGGTAACAAGTCATTCTTCTATACTGTACGTGCGGTGAACGCTTCTGGTGCTTCTGCATTCAGCGATACCGTAACAGTGACTACACCAAACGTTGCACCTAAACTGGCTGCGATCAGTGCTGTGATCATGAAGACCGGTACAACTACAACTGTTCCTGTAACTGCAACTGATGATGCAGGCGATATTATCACACTGACAGTAACAGGTCTGCCTACTTTTGCAACATTCACCAACACTGGTAATGGTACAGGTACAATCAACATTGCACCAGGTACAACAAAAGGAAGCTTTAAGGATATCAAGGTAACTGCAAAGGATCAGGCCGGCCTCACTTCTGAGAGACTGTTTGATATCACAGTAACTGATGCTAACCTTACAACAGCATTCATCAACTTTAACCAGACAGATCCTGCTCCATTCCCATGGAACAACTTCAACGCTGCTCCGAATGCGGGTGTGGTATTGTCTAATATCGTTGACGAAAACAATGCTGCAACTACATACTCAGTAACACTTCTTGATAAGTGGGTTGGTCACCAGGCCCTGGGTGTGGTAACGGGTAACAACTCAGGTGTATATCCTGATGTAGTAATGAAGACCTTCTACTACGAGAATACTGCCAACACAAGACGTATCAAGGTATCTGGTCTTGCTGCAAACAAGAGATATAATCTCAAGTTCTTCGCAAGCAGACAAACGTACACTACAGCTCTCGGAACCCGTTATACTATCGGTACACAGAGCGTGGATCTTGATGCGAACGGCAATACAACAAACACTGTTCAGATCAATGGTCTCCAGGCTGATGCTGCGGGTGAGATCACAATCAGTATGGCAAGAATAACTCCTTCAGTTGCTGCTTACATCGGCGCGATGGAAATTCAGTCTTACGATTACGATGGAACCCCACTTGCTCCAACAGCACTTACTGCAGTTGGTATGGGTAAAGACAGAATCTCATTGAGCTGGACAAGTCCTGAAGCTGGAATCACTGCATACGAAGTATGGAGATCAACTACTGCGACAGGTACTTACACCAAGTTTGCTGATGTGGCTGCTACTCCAACAACCTACCTGAATACAGGTCTGGCTGCCGGAACAAGCTTCTACTATAAGGTACGTGCGGTGAAAGACGGTGTGTTCTCTCCATACAGCAACTTTGCAGGAGCAAGCACATATGGTTATACTGTTAACCTGAACTTCAACGACGGAACCGCTGCTACTGGTCCAAGCCAGGGTGGTAACTGGAACAATACAAATGCGCTTGTTTCACCAGGCTTCACTGTGCCAAACATGATCAACGATCAGGGTCAGGCAACGGGTGTTAACTTCCAGATGGTTACTAACTTCAGCGGTTATAACTATCTCGGTACAACAACAGGTAACAACAGCGGTGTATATCCTGATAACGTAATGAAGAGCTTCTACTATGCGAACTTCGCAGACACAGTACGCTTCAGACTTACAGGATTGAACCTTTCGAGCACTTACACAGTGGTGTTCTTCGGTAGCCGTATCAACCCAAGTGTTGGTGTGGTTGGTGCATACAGAATCGGCAACCAGGTTGTAACCCTGAATGCTGCCAATAACACAGCTAACACAGTTCAGATCAATAACGTGAAACCAGAAGCTGACGGTACCATCAACATCATGTTCTACGGAACTCAACAAGGTGGATTTGGTTACCTGAATGCAATGACGGTTCACGGTATGGCAGGAACAGTTGAAGATCCATCAGTTCTGAAAACAAACACAGTTCACGATCCGATCATGACTACGATCGTTCCTGAATCTGAGCTTTCAGTAGCGGATAGCCAGCTCGGCCTTTCAGATAAAGCGAAAATCGATGTTTATCCTAATCCGTTCATCGACGAGGTGATGGTTAGAATCAACCTGAAGAAAGACGCTGCGAAACTTGCGGTTCTTGTTTACGACCTCAACGGACGTATCGTGACACGCAAAGATTTCGAAAATCTGAAAAAAGGAATCTGGCAGCAACGCATCCAGCTTGGCTCAAATACTTCTAACAGAGGAGTTTACTTCCTGAGAGTAGTAACTGACAGCCAGCAGGTTGAAACAATCAAGCTCCTTAAGCGATAATTGTAAAAAACTCAACTATAAAGGGACCAGGTCACTCTGGTCCCTTTTTCTTTTTATGGGGCAGTACCACT
>JBEVNF010000316.1:0-5519 GCA_040508255.1 Flavitalea sp. | reverse complement strand
CGATCGTGAACTATCCGCAGAACATACTGGCGGCACCTAACCGTGAGCTGATGACAAAAGTGATCTCAGCAGTGAAAGAACTTCACAGATTACTCAACATCAGCAAAGATTTTAAGAAGCCGGATGATGAGCTGAATGCATACGATATCGGCCATCATGCGGGGATGTCGATCGATGAGGAATATGAACTGCTGAGTTTGATGCACGAACTTCAGCGGCAGGAGTACATACGCCGACATCTTCAGAAAGTGCTGCCCATGCTGATTGAAATGGAGGCTCTGAAGGAAAAAGTGAAGCTCAATGGCCACTTCAGGAATCTATCCCCCCTGGACCTGGACATAAATCTGTGATGCCTTACTTGCGGCATGCTCAACTTCAGCCGGTAAAGACTATTTTCGCGGTTTCGGTAAAAGCCCGGGCAATCATTAATAATCATCATGTCCATCACCTGCTGTTTTGATTTTGGAAACACGCGTAAAAAATGCGCGGTGTTCACGGGGCGTGAGCTGACCGACCTGGTTGTGATGGAGGATGACAATGAACAAACGATCCGGGATCTGCTCGAAAAATATCACCCCGAAAAGACCCTGCTTTCTTCTGTGATCAATCATAATCCATTGATTGAAAGCATACTGGCGGAAAAGTCGAAGTTTCATAAACTGGATCACAACTCCAGAATACCGATCACCACCCCGGTTGGGAAGCCGGAAACAATAGGTGCTGACAGACTTGGACTGGTAGTGGGTGCGGCTGATCTTTTTCCGGGGATGAATAATCTGGTAATCGGCCTGGGTTCAGCGATCACCTATAATTTTGTAAATAAGTTCAATGAATTTCTTGGCGGAGGCATTTCGCCAGGCATGGAGATGCGCTTCCGATCTCTCAATAGTTTCACAGATCTGCTGCCACTTGTAAAAAAAGACTGGAATTTCCCCCTCATCGGTTACGACACAAGAACAAATATTCTGAGTGGAGTAATACTCGGAATGGCTAAGGAAATTGACGGAATTATAGAAAGTTACGAGGAAAAATATGCCAACTTTAACGTCGTTTTAACCGGGGGTGATACGACCTTTTTTGTCCACCATCTAAAAAAGAAGATATTTGCAGACCCCAATTTAATCTATAAAGGGCTGTATGCTATCTGTGAGTACAACAATGTATAAGAAATTAAGGCTGATCAGTTTAATGTCGTTTTGCGGCATTTCGGCGGCAACAGCTCAATCAGAAAACTCACCTTACTCGAGATATGGGATTGGCGACCTGCTTCCCTCCCAGAATATCATTAATCGTGGTATGGGCGGACAGAGTGCAGCTTACGGTGACTATCAGTCAGTGAATTTTGCCAACCCCGCTTCTTATTCAAGGATCAAGGCTACCATTCTTGACGTTGGTCTGGAAGTAAACAGCCGGACATTAAGAACAACCAACCCCCCGTCAAAATTTTCAAATGCCAGCCCTAATATATCTTACCTCCTTCTCGGTATCCCCTTAAGCAGGAAAAGAGATTTTGGAATGGCACTCGGTCTGAAACCTATCTCAAGGATCAGTTATAAGATCGAGCGAAACGAAAGACTCAGCAGTGGAAGTATCAACGACAGTATCAACACGTTGTTTGAAGGAAATGGTGGTGCTTATGAGGTGTTTACCGGTGTTGGTTTTGGGATCAAAAATTTCCGTGTGGGTATAAATGCCGGCTACCTGTTCGGATCCAAAGACTACAGTAGCAGACGCAGTTTTATAAATGACAGTGTAAATTATTACCGCGCAAACTTCCAGACAAAATCCAATTATGGTGGTCTTTTTGTAAACGCGGGTTTACAGTATTCAGTTAAGATCGCGAAAACAACCCGTCTTCACCTGGGTGCTTTTGGAAACCTGAAGCAAACGCTTAATGCAACACGCGATGTGATACATGAAACCTATTCTCCGCAGGAAAATGGTCCTGTAAGAATTGATAGCGTTTCAGTTGTAAACGGACAGTCGGGCAAGGTTTATTATCCGTCGAGCTTCGGTGGTGGTATCATGTTTGAGAAAGAAAACAAGTGGATGATCGGTGCCGACTTTGAACAGGCTAAATGGGGTGATGATTACAGGTTCTTTGGAGAGCCGGACCAGGTTCAGAACAGCTGGAAGTTTCATGTGGGCGGTCAGATCGTTCCTAATGCAACGAATCCAAAAAGTTACTGGAACCGTGTAGCTTACCGTGCAGGTTTCAATTATGGTACTGATTATGTAAATGTTGACAGCGAACTTCCTACATATACTGTTTCGTTTGGTTTTGGATTGCCAATGCGTCCGCCGGCATATACAAGACAGTTTGCTATCATCAACCTTGCGCTTGAATACGGAAGAAGGGGTGATAAGAATTCTGTTATCAGGGAGAATTTCTTCCGTATCGCGTTGGGATTGAACCTGAGCGATATCTGGTTCCAGAAGAAAAAGTATTTCTAACAGTGATCAATATCCTGAATGAAGAGATCTGATCTTATAAACAAATTTCATTTACATATAGCAGCACTTTTATTGGGCTGCTTTTTTGTTATTGGATGTGAGAATGATATCCGCGACGTAAATAATCTGACCCAAAAGAAGGAAAAGGGGGTGGAGGAAGCTGTGAAGATTGAAAGCTATATGAGCGAAGCCGGGAAAACCAAGGCGCGTCTCCTCGCACCAAATATGCTTCGTTTTATGCCTGCACCAGATAGCAGAACGAATGATACTTCCTATATGGAATTCCCTAAATCATTACATGTCGATTTTTTCAACGACTCCACGAAGGTTGAAAGCACCCTTGACGCATTGTATGCGAAATACTTCGACGCCCAAAAAAAGATCTTTCTCCGTGACAGCGTGATGGTTATCAATCTCGAAACCGGCGACACCCTGAAATCCAGGGAACTCTGGTGGGATCAGACCAAAGAGGAATTTTATACCGATAAGCCGGCTGAAGTACATCAGCGAAACGGAAACGTTCTTTACCATAGCCGTGGTCTCAGGGCCGCACAGGATCTGAGCTGGCGTGAAACCTATGGAAATAGCGGAAAGGTAACAGCATCAGAACAGGGTTTACAGTAATTTTATCAGTATGAAACAGAATCTGCCTTTTGGCCGGCTAATGCTTGCAATTATAATTTTGGCCAGTCTTCCTTTTAACTTATTTGCCTGGGGTGTAACCGGGCATCGCGTAGTGGGTGAAATTGCAAGCTCACATCTTTCGTCAAGAGCAAGGAAGGAGATACAGAAAATCCTGGGTGATGAATCGCTTGCGATGGCTGCAAACTGGGGTGATTTTATCAAATCAGATTCTACCTACGATTATATATACAACTGGCATTATCTCAACATCGATAAGAATTATTCATATGATGATCTTGTTGCATTTCTGAAAACGGATAGCAGCAGCAATGTTTATACAAGAGTAAACATTCTTTCTGACTCACTGAGAAAAGGAACAATGCCACAGGAAAAAAAAGTAATGTATCTCCGTTTGCTTATACATTTTGTGGGAGATCTCCATCAGCCTCTTCATATCGGGCGTGCCGCTGATCAGGGCGGAAATACCTTAAAATTACAATGGTTCGGTGCGTCTTCAAATATGCACACGATATGGGATACAAAACTGGTGGATTTTCAACAACTCAGTTATACTGAATATGCAAACTACCTCAATCATCCTTCCAAAGCCGACAAACAGAAATGGCAGAAAGCGCCGATATCAGAATGGATCTTTGAAAGTTACAAATATGCAGGTGTAATATATTCCGAATACAAAGGCGAGGATCAGCGGTTGAGCTATGATTATAACTTCAGACATATTGCAGCACTAAACAATCAACTGCTGAAAGGTGGTGTACGACTCGCCGGTTTATTGAATGACATTTTCGGATGATCTCCGTGATATAAAAAAAGACAGCCCTGGATCAGAGGGCTGTCAAAGAACTTTGTACGATACCTTACCAAGGTTTCATCATAGGTACAAATTTACGTTCTCACGGGTTGGATTTAAACGGGACATTTGGATTTGTTGCCTGATTTGATTGAATCCGGAATCGGTTTTTCGGATTTTTTGGATTCGCCCGCTAGTACGGACTATGGTTTTACTTAGGATTATTGTATCGGTTTTTTTGGATATTGGTTTCTTTCCGTACATCAATCAATCTGACATCACAAACATAATACCCGCTTCCAGCGGTCACAATAGCGTATTTGCCTTAATTTAACAGTTCACTATTTACTGGAGATATCGTAATTATACCCGCATTATCGAAGGATACTTACGCGAATTTGCGGTTATAGATAAACGATAGATTTGTTTGAGGTATATGTGGTTATTTTTCACACCTCAACATATAACACTAACGCTCACACTAAAATCTTGCTATATGGAATATCAGAACAAAACGGTGCTCATCTCAGGAGCTAGTCGCGGAATCGGCAAAGCAATTGCTATACGTCTTGCAAAAGCCGGGGCAAATATTGTCATTACCGGTAAAACAGCAGAAGCTCATCCAAAGCTTGAGGGTACAATCTTCACGGCAGCCGAAGAGATCAAACAGGCAGGTGGCGGCAAATGTCTCGCGATCCAGGCTGATGTCAGAAGCGAAGAAAGCATCAATGATGTGGTTGAAAAAACAATAGCAGAATTTGGTGGTATTGATATCCTGGTTAACAATGCAAGCGCAATCGGGCTAACACCCGCGGAACAAACGGAAGCAAAACGTCTTGATCTGATGAACGGGATCAATTTCCGTGGGACCTTCCTGATGAGCAAGGCTTGTATTCCTCATTTACGTAAAGGCTCAAACCCTCAGATCCTTAATCTTTCTCCCCCGATCAATATGGATCCGAAATGGTTTGGAAAACATACCGCCTATACGATCAGTAAATATTCAATGAGTATGATTGTGCTAGGTTTGAGTGAAGAGCTCAGACCTGCAGGTATTTCTGTTAATGCACTCTGGCCGCAGACAACAATAGCAACTGCTGCTGTACAGAATTTGTTGGGTGGTGATTACCTGATCCAGCGGAGCCGCACACCAGAGATTGTAGCGGATGCCGCATTTTATATTCTTAAAAGAAAGGAAACAGGTAAATTTTATATTGATGAAGATGTGCTGAAAGAAGAAGGAATAAATGATTTTGGAAAATATGCTGTGAATCCGGATCAGGAGTTGATGAAGGATCTATTCCTGTAAACGAAGGTTTAAGCACAAAAAAATGCCCCCAAATATTCAGAACATTTGGGGGCAACGTATTTCTACAAACACTTAAAATACCTCCGGTCTCATCTGAGGGAACAACAATACATCCTGTATGGATGCCTGGTTGGTCATCATCATACAAATTCTATCGATCCCAAAACCGATGCCTGAAGTTGGTGGCATACCATATTCGAGTGAACGGAGAAAATCATAATCGATATACATTGCTTCATCATCACCTCTTTCCATCAGCTTCACCTGGTCCTCGAAACGCTCACGCTGATCAATAGGATCATTCAGCTCGGTGTATGCATT
>JBEVNF010000242.1:0-3153 GCA_040508255.1 Flavitalea sp. | reverse complement strand
TAGGCATCGTTGTCACTTACCAGGAAAATCTTGCGGATGTATTGCGCAACAGAAGGCATCCCATCTGCCGAAGAAGTATCGCTTAAAACTGCCGACTGCCTGCTGTAACTGCTGTCAGTAAGCATCGTGGTGAATTTGTCAACGCCCTTGATCCGGTGCAATTTCTCCAAAGCGAGAAAAGCCACCGGCATCTTAACCATTGATGCGGGGTTAAAGTATTCGACCTTGTTGAGCCGGTATGTGTAATCAGTAAACTGCGGTTTGTTGTTACTGTCACGATCGATTCGTGTATAGATCAGCTGATACCTGTAGGTTGCGGGATCAGCCAATACTTTTTGCAAAGCATCTGAAGCATATTCATGGAGAAGCTTTGGAAGAAATATTGAATCCTGGGATCTTGCAGCGTTGGCCTTAAGAAAGAAGGCCATCATCAGGATTATTTTTGAAAGTTTATTCATTAAACTATCTTTTAGAAATCGGTCTATCTTTGATCCGTTCAAATTCACCCGGACACAATTTAACCTTTCTGAACGAGCTTAAATATGGTGTATGACTGATAAAATCGACATCAATACAATTACGATCGGGCAATTACCTGTATCAATCAGTACAAGCAGGATCATCAGTGATCTGAACCTGCAGAAACTGGTCTGCGTGCCCGCAATACCGGATGCTGATCCGGCCTTCACAGATGATAAACTGAAGAATATTTTCCAGTACTATAGCATTAACCCTGATGAAATGGAAAAAGAGATCCACATTTATGCGAACGAGTTGCTCGATAACGACGAAGTTGAAAAAGCCTGGCAGGTATTACTTGCCGTGAACTGATCTACCTGGAACCAAAAACTCTTTTCAGGATTGCAGTTGTTCTTGCCACCGGGTTCTCCCTGATATTTGCCTCTTCTTTTGCAATCTGATCAAACAAAGCATCTGTTGTTTTTCCAACAACATAAGATGGCAGATCCGGATTGATCTTATTCATTGTTGTAGGAATGTTATTATAAAGGTTTACGATATCGCTGTAATATTTTGTTGCACCGAGTTTATCAAGTGATTGTTTTACAGAAGGAGCAAAAGCAGCAAGTAATTTTTCCCTTGTCTTGACTCTGAAGAATTCAGTGGCTGAGTTATTCCCGCCTTTCACGATGTTCAATGCATCTGTAATACTCATTTCCCTGATGGCGTCTACAAAAATTGGTTTTGCATAACCCACCGCATCTTCGGCTGCGCGGTTGATCTGGAGAATGGCTTTGTCAACCTCTTTCCCGAGACCCACCTTTCTGAGTGTGTTTTCAATTTTTACCGCATCAGCGGGCAAAAGCACTTTATAAAAGTTATTGCCGAAGAAGGCATTTTCTTTGTTGAGGTTAACAATTGCGGTACCAATACCCTGCGAAAGCGCTTCTTTGATACCCATTCCGGCTTCGGATTCTGTTACCGGGCCAGTGCCTGTCGATGGGCTCATGGTTGGGAGCGAAAGGGTTTCACAACCGGCAAAAGCAAAGATCGAAGCGGCTATCAGGAGGTTTTTCAGGAACATAAGATTCATTTAAAATTTTCAGATGTGAGTTTCAGGCTTATAGATGCATAAACTGCACCAAGACCCCGGTTACCGCTGCAAAAGAAGCCGAAATGCTCTATTTTTGCAACTCAAATTTTTTTCATGCAATTATCGGAACAGGAGATCATCAGGAGAGACAAGTTGAAATCGTTGCAGGAACTGGGCATCGACCCATACCCGGCACCGCTTTATCCAGTAAATGCGTTTGCCAATGACATCAGGGTGAATTACAAAGGAGAGGAAAACAAAGCAGATTTTGCTGATGTTTGTCTCGCCGGTCGCATCATGGGTGTGCGCGATATGGGTAAGGCTTCTTTTGCTGTTCTGCAGGATAGCACCGGTAAGATCCAGCTCTACATCAAGAGAGACGAGATCTGCCCCGGCGAAGACAAAACACTCTACGATAAGATCTGGAAACATCTGTTGGATAATGGCGATATCATCGGCGTTAAAGGTTATGTTTTTACAACCCGCACCGGTGAAACCTCTGTGCATGTTACAGCGCTCGATCTGCTTTCAAAATCCTTAAAACCTTTACCGGTTGTTAAAGAGAAAGAGGGTGAAACTTTTGATGCAGTTACTGATCCTGAATTCAAGTATCGTCAGCGTTATGCTGATCTTGTTATTAATCCTGAGATCAAGGAAACTTTCATCAAGCGTTCAAAACTGATCAATGCAATGCGCGATTTCTTAAATGAAAGAGGCGCTATCGAAGTTGACACACCAGTGCTTCAGGCAATACCGGGTGGTGCTGCAGCAAGACCATTTGCAACACATCATAATGCACTTGATGTTCCTTTTTACCTGCGTATTGCAAATGAACTATACCTGAAAAGACTGATCGTTGGTGGGTTTGATTGGGTATATGAGTTCAGCCGCAACTTCCGTAATGAAGGGATGGACCGCACACATAACCCTGAGTTTACAGTACTTGAGTTCTATGTTGCCTATAAAGATTATCTGTGGATGATGGAAACCACTGAGCAGTTGCTTGAAAAGGTCGCGCTTGCTGTGAATAATTCAACTATTGCAATGGTAGGTGATAAGGAGATCAGTTTTGCTGCACCTTATCGTCGTGTAACCATGTATGATGCCATTAAAGAACATACCGGGTTTGATATATCCGAACTTGATGAAGATGGCCTGCGTGAGGTTTGCCAGAAGCTGAATGTTCATGTTGACAAAACAATGGGCAAGGGTAAGATGATCGATGAGATCTTTGGTGAGAAATGCGAGCATCATTTTATTCAGCCAACCTTTATCACTGACTATCCTGTGGAGATGAGTCCGCTTACCAAAAAGCACCGCTCAAAACCGGGATTGGTAGAGCGTTTCGAGCTGATCGTGAACGGGAAAGAACTTGCGAATGCATACACCGAGCTGAATGATCCTATTGATCAGCGTGAGCGTTTCGAGGACCAGGTGAAGCTGATGGAAAGAGGTGATGATGAAGCGATGTATATCGATTATGATTTTCTCCGTTCACTTGAATATGGTATGCCACCAACTTCAGGCATCGGTTTTGGGATCGATAGAATTTGTATGATGATGACCAACCAGGCATCCATACAGGATGTATTGTTGTTCCC
>JBEVNF010000227.1:0-3295 GCA_040508255.1 Flavitalea sp. | reverse complement strand
GAATACCCGTAACTAATAAATCACCATATGGTTCAAGCCGGATTACTTGCCCTAAGCCTTCCACATCACCAAATATTGTCTTTGCTTTTGTTTCAGAAATAAGAATCGAATTCGGCTCGTTTAGTGCAGTATTCTTATCTCCCCTTAATAAGGGAAAATTAAAAACTTTGAGAAAAGATGGATCTGTGAAATATCCTTGCATTCCGATTTTTTTGTCCTGAAATTTTCCTGTGCCACTCAACAATGTATTTACCCGGACAACGGTTTCCACCCCTGCAATCTCTTCCTGAAGCTTTTGAGCAAGACCTGAAGGAGCCGAAGCGTATAATGGATTTTCCTGCCCATTCAGAAGTTGCGTGTTCACCCTATAAATTCGGTCTTTTAGCGGGTGAAAATTATCAAACGTAAAAACAAAATTCAGCCAGGCGATGTAAAGCAAACATAGCGACATTCCAAGCGCCAGCCCGAAGACATTCAGTATCGTAAACAATCTGTGCTTTGCCAGGTTACGATACGCAGTCATGAAGAAGTTTTTGAACATAAGCAGAAGTTTTGGGTGAAGGCAGGTTTTGAATTCTAAACCCCGCATGGACTTGATTACTGACGAGATCAATACTCAGAAGCTATGCCAAATTGAAAAGGCGCCGCGGAAGAGATGTTGAATTAGCTGTCGTTATGAATATTGTCCGTTTCCGGACAAGAGTTGTACGTTTTTGGATGGTGAGATCCGGATAAATAGTGTGTGTAACTAAACTTCAGGGTATACAAATTCCGATGCTCTCACCGCATGACAAATAACATATTTGTCGTGCGATCGATGGAAGGTTAAGTTGAAATTTCAGCTATTATCGGTTGGACGTTATAGCTCCACTAATTGTTTTTGCGGTCTTAACTTTGTAGTGAGTGACTTGAACTACGATTTGGCTCAAATCGTGTAAAGAGCGCAGACATCTGGCAATCAACTAAATTCTTTGTATGGCGTTTAACGAATTTTTGTCCGCACGATGGGAATATCTTGCAATGTTCAACTATGAAGTTGATGAGGCTGTTCTTCGTCCTCATTTGCCTCCGTATACGGTTCTGGATTTATTCAATGGTAAAGCGATCGTAAGTGTTGTAGGATTTCTATTCAACGACACCAGGGTGCTTGGAATTAAATGGCCAGGTTTTGTAAATTTCGAAGAGGTTAATCTGCGTTATTACATAAAACATTTTGACGGTACCGATTGGAAGCGTGGTGTTGGTTTTGTTTCGGAAATCGTTCCGAGTTCGTTGGTGGCTCGCGTTGCCAATTTTTGTTACAACGAACACTATAGCACTGCAAAAATGGAACATTCCATTATCCGCGACAATCATGGACTGCAGGTAAGCTTCAGATGGAAGCAGAAAAATGCAGCATGGAATACGCTCTGCGTTAAAGCGGATCCGGTTTCAGTCGAGATGGCCGCAGGTTCCGGGGAGGAATTCATCTTTGAACATTACTTCGGCTACAATAAATTAAACAACACCACCACGATTGAGTATTCGCTGGAGCATCCCCGCTGGGAAGTTTATCCTGTTCGTGATTACAGTATCGATTGCGATTTCAGGAAATTATACGGGCTGGATTTTGCGCCCTTTATCCAGGGAGTAAAACCCGTTTCTGTGTTCCTGGGGAAAGGTTCAGGAGTCTCTGTAAGGATGCCTGGAAAAATAAAACATTGAACTCCTCCAATCAACCTGATTTAGCCTGCTCAAAATGAATTAGTTTAATAGGAAGATATTCCGGTACCTTCAAAGCTCCATCCCAGGCTGTCCGTTCTACTTTCACCACTCTTATAAAGCCTGCAGGAAATAGCAGGGAGATGATCCTATGATATGTAAACAAGACAATTAGTAAAGAAAAGTCTGGAATCGAAAATAATCACCTGACGTCATTTGGGCAAGCAGGTGAATATTAAGTACCAACCTAAAATCAAAAAATGAAAATCGCCTACATCGGCACGTATCCTCCGCGGCAATGCGGGATAGGAACGTTCACACAGAATTTATTTCTAGCCGTTACCGGCCAGGTCGAACAAGATGCAACTAACGAGGGAATTGTCATCGCTATGGATGACCAGCAGGATTCATATTCCTATCCCTCTGAGGTAAAGCTTAAAATCCGTCAGGACCAACAGGAAGATTACCTCGAAGCTGCACGGTTCATCAATTTGAGCGGTGCAGATGTTTGCATTTTGGAACACGAGTTTGGAATTTTCGGAGGTCAAAATGGTATTTATGTGCTGCCCCTGCTCTACCGTCTTCAAATACCATTGATAGTAACACTGCATACAGTCTTAAAGACACCTTCTTATAATGAGAAAGCAGTTATTGTAGAAATTTGTAAAATGGCAGCGAAGGTTGTTGTAATGACACAAAAGGCTGTTGATTTCCTCATAAACATTTACAATATCCCTGAAGATAAGATTGAGATCATTGAACATGGGGTGCCTGATCTTCAATTCAATCATGAAACGACAAAGAAGAAATTTAAACTGGAAAACAAAAGGGTATTACTGACTTTTGGGTTTCTTAGCCGTAACAAAGGAATTGAAACGGTGATTAAAGCTTTGCCTGCGGTTGTAAAGCAATATCCGGACACGGTTTACATTGTGATTGGAAAAACACATCCTGCGGTTTTACGTCATTCAGGAGAAGAATACCGCGTATCTCTTCAGTTGTTAACCAAAAAATTACAGCTTGAAAAACATGTCATTTTTCTAAATGAATTTCTTAATGAAAAGGAACTCTCACAATATCTGCACGCCGCAGACATATACATCACACCTTATTTGAACGAGGCTCAGATCACGAGCGGAACACTCTCCTACGCTATCGGCGCTGGTGCTGCGGTACTTTCGACCCCGTATTGGCACGCGGAGGAACTCCTGGCTGGTGACCGCGGACGTTTATTTGCCTTCAATGATTCTGATGGACTTTCTATATTGTTAATGGATTTATTTGACAACCCGGCAAAATTGACGGAACTGCGAAAAAACGCGTTCGTTTATGGTCGGGAAATAACCTGGCCCAAAGCAGGTGCCCGGTATCACGAACTCGCGGGAATACTGTTGCAGGAGTCAAAAGAAGATTTATCCGTTAAAGACATACTGCTGGATCCTTCCATGTTACCTCCGTTTTCTATGGATCATATCAAACGCATGACAGATGATACCGGTATCATTCAGCATGCAAAGTTTGGCATTCCTAATTTAAAAGAGGGTTATTGTCTGGATGATAACGCGAGAGCACTTTTGTTGATGCTGATGGCTCA
>JBEVNF010000139.1:0-4304 GCA_040508255.1 Flavitalea sp. | reverse complement strand
GAACTTCGTTGTCTCTGCTGATGCTCATACCACATATTCCGGACCAAGAATGAGTTCTGATGATAACTCACATACAGAGTTCATGGTTACCGGTTTCAATCCGCAGGATGATTATCTGAATGTTACTATTGATGGTACGCGTCGTGGCAGCCAGCAATCAAAGGTGCGTGCTCAACGTTCGTTTAACAGCGAACTCACGGTTAAGAGTACTGATATAGCTATTGATAAATCAACAGGTCTCATCGGAAGCGGAACCATCGAGGTTCATTTCACAGGCGAGTTATCTACAGGTAAAACTGTTGAATATGATGCGATGATCATTCTGAAAGGAAACAAAGAAGCAATCGTAGCGTTCAGCAACAATGCGACGTACGAGTTCACATGGAAATAATCCCCAACCCATAAAACAACCAACACAGGAGCTACATCGTGGCTCCTTTTTTTTACTCTTCCTTAAGCTTCCCAATATCTTCAATAAGCTTTTTCGTATCCAAGCTATCCGTAGCACTATAAAAGCCTCTTATTCTCTGCTCCTGATCAACAAGCGCCACATATTGGGTATGTATAAAATCATCTTTAACGGCAGTATTCGCGTTATCCTCAACAGCAAGCAGATAATCTTTTCGCGCGGCATTATATAACCCGGCCTTATCTCCGGTTAAAAATTGCCAACCAGGAGCACCAGCAGCTAACAGATCGGCATAAGCTTTCAAAACAGGTACTGAATCGGTTTCAGGATCAACTGTATGAGAAAGGATAGTTACTTCACTATCATTTTTATAGGCACCATAAACTGTTTCAAGATTCCGGCTCATGATCTTACAGATACCAGGACAGGTTGTAAAAAAATATTCAACCACGGTGATCTTATCTTTAACATCGGCTCTCGAAATATTCTTTCCATCCTGGTTTACAAAACTGAAATTTCCTACAGTATGTCCGGGTTCCCCAAGTACCGGTAAAGCATTTCTTTTCCTGAACATTGCAACCCCGGTAAAAACAACCGCGAGCAATGATGCTGATACCAACACCAATATTATGATCCTCGAAATTCTTGTCATTTATTCACTGCCGGGAGAATTATAATTTGCCCTCCGGACTGCAACTACAAAATTAAAGGTTTCAATTACAGCTGAACTACTTTTATTAATCACAATTAAATGTCTACTATTTTAGTAGACTTATAATGTTGTTACCTATATTTGCTCCCACAATCAACGAGTCATGACAAATCTCAACCTTAGTTATTTACCGCGATGTTGTTAATTAAATTCCACAAGAGCAAAGAAAGCCTGCAAACATAGCCCTGTGACCGAGTGGCGAGGTGATGGTCTGCAAAACCTTTTACGATGGTTCGATTCCATCCGGGGCGTCTATTTACCAGTCCTGCGAATTATGACTAATTTCTGACGCAAAGGAAATCCAATCCTGGCAGGCATCTCAGGAAATCTTATTTAATAATCCGGAAACTTTTCAAAAATGAAGTGCTGAAGATTAATCAATTGTTATATTTACAACTCTTCCTGATCATTTGTCCCAACCCTGTATAAAACCGGGAAGCTAACCATCTTCTCATTTTTCTCCTAAACAACCTGTGCACGTAATTTTTCCTTCCGTTCGATTCTTGCCATCGTAATGTATTGCTGTCTGCCAACAGCAAGTTTTCATTATTAACCAATCTAAATGTTCATGCATGAGAAAAATGCTCTCTCTCTGCATGGCCCTGCTATTCTTTGTGGGCTATGCAGTTGCTCAAAGTCGTGTGATCACGGGTAAGATCACGGATGACAAAGGTGCGCCACTGCAAGGTGCAACCGTTTCGGTAAAAGGCAAGCGGGCATCCGCTTTTACAAACAAGGATGGAAATTTTTCCATCCTTGGTGATGCAAATTCAGAATCAATCACAATTACTTACACCGGCTACGAAGAACAAACGATCAGACTTGATACGCGTTCTTATTATGAAACAAAGTTAGTGGCTTCTGCTTCTGATCTGGATGAAGTAGTTGTTACCGGTTATTCTGTTCAAAAGAAAAGAGAAATCACAGGTGCCACATCAAGTGTGCGGGCAAAAGAAATTGAACATATGCCGGTTCAATCTTTCGACAAGGCTATTCAGGGGCGGATGGCTGGTGTACAGGTACAGAACAACAACGGGACACCAGGTGGTGGCGTAACGATCCGTATACGCGGGACAGGATCGATCAATGCTGACAATAGTCCTCTCTACATTGTTGACGGCGTTCAGATGACAGGTGGCACACTAACCCGGAGCATTCCGACTTCCAACACGCTTGCTGGTCTGAACCCAAACGACATTGAATCCATCGATGTGCTGAAAGATGCATCAGCAGCTATTTACGGCGCACAGGCTGCAAATGGGGTTGTGATCATTACCACCAAGAAAGGTAAGTCAGGCAAAACAAAATTTGGTCTAAATTACCAGGCAGGTTACACTGAAAGGATCAGGAAAGTGCCGATGACGGAAAGTCCGGAATTTCTGCAACTTGTTTATGAAGCAAGAGCAAATAATGTATTGAATGCAGGTGGAGATCCTGCAACCGCAGCGCTGACCAACAGCAGTTTCCAGGGTCTTTACAATTTAACACCTGATAAATTTGGTGAAGCGGTAACCTACGACTGGCAGGATGCGGTTGTACGTCGGGGTTATAATCACAATGCGGAACTTACCGCGAGTGGTGGTAACGAACAGACAACCTTTTATATGTCGGCATCCTATAACAAGTTTGATGGTCAGATCATAGCCTCTGATTTTGAGCGTGGTCAGTTCAGGATCAATATTGATCACAAAGCTAACTCAAGATTGAAATTCGATGCGAGGATCAACCTTTCAACCACCACACAAAACGCGGTACAAAGCTCCAACAGTTCAGGTGGCGTGGTGTTCTCAGGAATATTTGTTCCACCCGTTCAGCCTTTCTATAATGCGGATGGTGATTATGCAGAACCAGTTATCGGTGGAAGAACCAGCAACGTATTGAAAGTGGCAGCTTACGATATTAATAAGGGAACATCAAATCAGTTAATAGGTTCACTTGGCGGAACATACACCATAATTCCAAATCTCACATTCAGATCAGTGTACAATCTGGATTACACTGATATACTTGAAAGCAGGTATGTTGACCCCAGAACGATTGCCGGTTCTGCGTTCGCGGGCCAGGCCAATGCACTCAATACAAGACAGGTCAACTGGTCAACCGACCAGGTGGTAAACTATTCAAAGCAGTTCAATGATGACCACAACTTTTCTGGTCTTGTTGGTTTTACATACAGGAATGTAGTATCCACGACCTTTGATGCACAGGGGCGTGGTTTTCCAAATGAATTATTTACAACGCTGCAGTCTGCGGCAACACCGTTCGCAGTGAATTCGTCTGAAACTTCCTTCAGGCTGGCAGGTTATTTTACAAAACTCAATTATACATTCCGTGATCGTTACATACTGAATGGAACACTACGTTATGATGGTAGTTCAAGATTTGGTAAAAATGAAAAATTCGGTTGGTTCCCTTCACTCGCCTTTGCCTGGAAGGTTAACCAGGAAAATTTCCTGAAGAACATAGATGTGATCAATGATCTGAAATTCCGTGTTTCTTATGGTGTGACTGGCAACGGTGGTATAGATAACTTTGCTTCAAGAACATTGTTCACCGGTACAGGTTCATATAACGGCATTGGCGGTGTTACACCGAGCGGGCTGGGTGATGATAACCTGAAATGGGAGGAAAACAAAACTTTCAATGTTGGTCTTGATTTCGCAATCCTGAAAAACAGAATTTCCGGTGCGGTGGATGTATTCCGCAGAAATACTACTAACCTATTGCTGTCAAGACAACTGCCAACAACTTCGGGGTTTGCATCGATCATGCAAAACATCGGAAAGCTCAAAAATGAAGGTGTTGAACTTCAGATAAGCACAATCAATATTGATGGCAAATTCAGATGGTCAACTGATTTCAATTTTACCTGGCTTAGAAGCGAGGTCCTTGATCTTGGCGGACCGGACAGGCTTGGCACAAATTACTTTGTTGGCCAGCCAATGCAGGTGATCTTCCAGGCTGATTATGCCGGCGTAAATCCTGCTACTGGTCGTGCTTTCTGGTATGATGCTAATGGTAACCCTACATACCAGCCTTTGACCTCAGGTGATCAGGATGCAAGAAAAATTATCGGTACTGCTTTGCCAAAGTCTTACGGCGGATTTACCAATACTTTCTCCTATAAAAATCTTGAGCTGATGGTCTTTTTCCAGGGACAGTTCGGGAACATGATAATCAACA
>JBEVNF010000133.1:0-4386 GCA_040508255.1 Flavitalea sp. | reverse complement strand
GTCCACTGGCAGTTACTTACCCATGAAAAAACCAAAAGCCAAAAATGTCCATTAAAGTAGCTATTGCAGATGACCATGCTCTTTTCAGAGCTGGTGTTAAAACTGCGCTTTCCGCAAAAAAAGATGTTGAGTTGATCGCCGAAGCCGATAACGGTATGCAGCTGCTCAACCTTTTAAAACACATTGAACCAGACGTGATCCTGCTGGATATCCAGATGCCGATCATGGATGGCATTCAGACTCTTCCTGAGATTCGTAAAGTGCGCCCACAGGCAAAGGTTATCATCCTTTCCATGCATAATGATCATTCTATGATCTCAAAGCTTATGGAAATCGGCGCGAACTCTTACCTCACCAAGAATTCAGATTCAGAAACGATCTACCAGGCTATCAAGACCTGTTATGAACAGGAGTTCTTCTTCAATGAACTCACCAATAAAGCGCTACTTACGGGTCTGCGCACAAAACGTTCTGACATACCGGGACACATTGAAGTAAACCTCTCTGAAAAAGAGATGAAGGTGCTTAAACTGATGTGCGAAGAGAAAACCACCAAAGAAATTGCCGATATCGTTGATATCAGCCCAAGAACAGTTGAAGCCATCCGCGATAAACTCAAGACGAAGACCGGTGCCAAATCTATGGCAGGTCTTGTGATGTACGCCGTAAAAAGCGGGATTATCACCCAACAATAATTGTTTTTTATTGCATCTACATAACCAGGAATCTATCCCGCATTTATTGCGGGATTTTTTATGCCTGCCTGCAACACTCAGCCTCAGAACTTCCGGGTTATTATTGAATATTGTCGGACCTTTAGAGAAGATGAACAACCTCGTAAATTTCAACGGCAAATTCTTTCGCGCAGAAGAACCTCTCATAGGTGCAGAGAGTCGTGCACTCAGATATGGCGATGGAGTGTTCGAAACGATCAGGATGCTGAACGGTCATGCAGAACATGCCGAGTTGCACTATAACCGTTTGTTTGAAGGGCTAAATATTTTGGGATTTGAATTACCACAACTTTTCACCAGGGATTATCTCACAGAACAGATTTTGAAAACAGCAACGAAAAATAAGGTTGAACAGGGAGCACGGATAAGGCTCGCATTGTTTCGTGGAAATGGAGGTCTTTACGATCCTGAAAATCACCGGCCTAATTTTATCGTGCAGGCATGGCCGTTACCAGCGCAAAACGGAACACTGAATCTTAATGGATTGGTTACCGGCATCTATACCAAAGCCGTTAAATGCTATGATGCTTTCAGTCATCTGAAAACGGCCAGTCATCTCACTTATGTAATGGCAGCGCTCTACGCAAAAGAAATGAAATGGAACGATGCACTTGTGTTAAACACATCAGGTCGTATCTGCGATACGTCTATAGCCAATATTTTTATTGTAAAAGGGAAAAAGATCATAACTCCACCGTTATCGGAAGGTTGCGTGGCCGGCATCATGCGGAGATATATTCTTCGCGAAATTGCTGGTACCGGATTTGAAGGAGTAGAACAGCCAATAACAACCGAAGATCTTTTGGATGCTGATGAATGTTTTATTACGAATGCGATTTAGGGCATAAGATTGGTCAGGTTGTTTGATAACAAATAATATCGAAATACAGTATCTCAACAGTTGTTTCAGCAACTGGTTACAGAGAGATGATAAGCAGGAAGTCAATATTGAAAAAGTCAATCTATTCTGGTTCAGAAGGGATCTCAGGTTACAGGACAATGCGGGTTTATATCATGCTTTGAAATCAGGGAATCCTGTTGTACCCGTATTTATTTTTGATAAGAATATTCTTGATGACCTTGAAGATGAAGCAGATGCACGTGTGAATTTTATTCATGACACGATCCATGAAATGCAGGAACTGTTATTGAAAAAAGATTCAACACTCGATGTTAATTACGGCAAACCAATAGATGTATTCAAGCAACTGGTAGAGCGTTACAACGTTGATGATGTTTTTACCAATCACGATTATGAACCTTATGCAAGAGAACGTGATGAAGAGGTTGGGAAGTTTCTGGCAAAAAATGATATAGGTTTTCACACCTATAAGGACCAGGTGATCTTTGAAAGAAATGAAGTAATCAAAGATGATGGAACTCCTTATACTGTATTTACACCTTACAGTAAAAAATGGCTCGCAACGCTCACGAAGTTCTATCTTAAATCATATCCGGCTTCGAAATATTACCGACATTTTTTTAAACAGTCACCCAAAAAAATACCCTCCCTTGAAAGCATGGGTTTTAAGAAGGAAGAATTTGAGTTTCCCTCTTCCAATCCACGTAAATCAATCATTGAACAATATGATAAACAGCGTGATATTCCTGGCATCCCTGGTACAAGCAGGGTAGGGATGCATCTTCGTTTCGGAACCATCAGTATTCGTGAGCTTGCATCAACAGCAAAGCAACTGAATGATGTATATCTGAAAGAACTGATCTGGCGTGATTTCTACCAGATGATCATGTGGCATTTCCCGAAGGTTGGGAAAGGCCATGCTTTTCGTGCAGAATATGAAAATATAGAGTGGCGAAACGATGAGAAGGAATTCGAACGTTGGTGTAATGGAACAACCGGTTACCCGATTGTTGATGCAGGTATGCGCCAACTAAATGAAACAGGGTTTATGCATAACCGGATCCGCATGGTCACAGCTTCATTTCTTTCAAAACATTTACTCATCGACTGGAGATGGGGGGAGGCATATTTTGCTGCAAAGCTGCTTGATTATGATCTTGCCTCAAACAACGGTGGATGGCAGTGGGCGGCAGGCAGCGGTTGCGACGCAGCACCATACTTCAGAATCTTCAATCCTTACAGGCAAACAGAGCGGTTCGACAAGGATTTGAAATATATACGTGAATGGGTACCCGAATTTGAAGAGTTCACTTATCCTAAACCCATTGTAGAACATGAAACGGCACGCAAACGCTGTCTTGAAGTTTATTCAAAGGCCCTGAAAAAATCCTAGTTCACGAAAACAGGAACATCTACCGGGCCAATCTGCTTTAGACCTGAATAAATATCAAGGAATTTGTTTACTGCTGCCTTGCCATCAGTTCCAAGATCCAATGAATATTCATTTACATAAAGATCAATGTGCTGGCGCATTACAGACTCTTCCATTTCCTGTGAGTGTTCCTTTACATAAGGTGCGAGAGTTTCCTTGTTTGAGAAGGCATATTCAATACTTTCCCTGATCAGGTCGTTGATCAGTTGGCGGACGGGTTCTTCAAACTTTCTTTTGATAATGATGCCTCCGAGAGGAATGGGAAAGCCTGTTTGTTGCTCCCAGTAATCTCCAAGGTCAACAATTTTCGTAAGACCTCTCTGTTGATAGGTAAAACGATTTTCGTGAATGATCACACCGAGATGGTCCTGTTCTTCCTGTTTATGATCCAGTACAAAATTTTCAATTGCATTGAATTTCATAAAGCGTTTGTTCTTCGCTGCAGGATATGCAAGTGAGAATAATAAATGAGCCGTTGTGTTTTCGCCGGGTATTGCTATGGTGGCTGCGTTTACAGCAGACTTATCAGTGTTTGAAGATGCGATCAGTAGTGGTCCCACACCTTTACCCAATGCGCCACCGGCGTTCAGCACAATATATTCTTCCAGGAATAATGGCAGTGCACCGTAACTGATCTTTGACACGTCGAGTTTACCGGCTTTCGCCCATTCATTCAAAGTCTGCACATCTTCAAGCACAACATCAAACTCAAGACCCTTTGTGTCAATTTTTTTATTTACAAGTGCGTCAAAAATAAAAGTATCATTAGGGCACGGCGAAAATCCAAGCGTCAGTTTCATAAGTTGCTATTTAATCTTTGATGGCAACACAACTATCCCATTCTTCAGTGCTTCATTGAGATTGATGATCGCATCTTTCATTTTCCAGTTTTCTTTGTTTCTTTCTCCTATATAATTTGATACTGATCTTAACTGTACAAAAGGTATCTGATGTTCAATGGCTGCCTGGTGAAAAGCGGCACCCTCCATACTTTCCAGAACGGGATCATACTTTTCGACAAGCTGTTTGATTCTTTCCTTTCTTGTAGTGATCTCATTTACTGAGATCGCTGAAACAGAAGGGAGTTCATCAAATACTTTTAGGTCTTTGTCACCCTTCAAAATTCCGTTGCTGAAGGGAGCAGCATCCCTGTCAGCGAGCTTCAGATCAAAGATATCTTTCCAGGCACCTTCTTCTTCAACTCCAAGATCTGCGATCGCATCATTATCAATCCTGTAAACAGTTCCGAGGGTGCTATTGTTGTCGAAAGTTCCTGCAATTCCTGCCTGTATAAGCAAATCCGGTCTGGCAGCATGCAAGGCGCGCGAAAGACTTATCGCTGTAGCCACCAGGCCGAC
>JBEVNF010000118.1:0-4931 GCA_040508255.1 Flavitalea sp. | reverse complement strand
TGTTGCAAGCGATCCTGTTTGTATGAATCTCTTTCTTGAAATAAGCATGGTTCAAAATTTTACATCAACACAACTGGTATTCAGGAGTACTCATTAGTTGAATGGTTGAAGTTTTTATAAAACTTACCCTGTCGGAACTGTCAATGAACTGATCGCTCACTAGTGTTCTTTCACCAACTGCCGGAATAATAATCCTGGCAGTAATTCTACTCAGCAGTAAATCACGTTTGATTTTTTCAAAGCCGGATACATAGGGTTGCCAGTTAACGAATGCATTTATTGTCTGACCAACCTTACCCTTTTTATTCTTTGTCCTGATTTGCTGAATCCGGGAATCCTTCATTCCCATCATCTGATCATCATCATCTTTTGGTGCAAGTTTTAACTCCCCGGAATCGATGATCATTCCCGGAATCTGCAACCGGAGCATCAATGAAGAACTGTCGATCCAGGCGAGCCCGCCGGGCCATCCTGCTACATTGGGCGGGTAGAATAGTAACTGACCCAGCAGTCTTTGGAGCAATAATTGCACAGTTTGATTTTCGATCTGAAGGTCGAGTGTTCTGCGGATACCTATGATCAGCTCAACAGGTGATTTGATCCTGTTGCCAATATTCTTCTCATCATAGAACCAATCACTTTCGAAAATATTTTGTAGAAAACTTTTGATATTATAACCACTCTGATAGAACTGTGATGCGAGTTGATCGACCCTCTTGTGATCTGTGAAATCGTTTACGTAAAAACGGTAAATCTTTTCAGTGATATATTTTGCTGTTTGCTTTTGCTTAAGGAGTATATCAAGAATATCGTCGCCATCAAAGTTTCCGGTTTCACCCAAAAATGTTTTCGGGCGATCGTCATGTTGTTGTTTCCTGAACACAAATTCACCATTGGGTTTTGTTCCCCAGCCTGTGAATGCTCTTGCTGCCTCTTTAATATCCTTTTCTGTATAGTTCCCGCGCCCCATTGTGAAAAGCTCCATTACTTCGCGCGCAAAATTTTCATTTGGACGATTCTTCCTGTTTTGATTATTGTTAAGATAGTTAAGCATTGATCCGCTTTTGCTCACGGCGCGCAACAGGTCTTTAAAATTGCCCAGTGCATTTTTTCTGATAGCATCAAGAAGTAATTCCTGGTGAAGAATGTTTCCACTGTTTGCAGCAAAGTGACCATGCCAGAACAGTGAAATCTTTTCGCGAAGCTGATCGTTGTTTTTTGTCATCTGGTCCAGCCAGAAAAGATTGAGATCTTTTATGTTTTCCCGCGATTGTCGTGCAATCTTCCTCCTGTCCATGTCCCGTTGCTGTTCATCATCCGTTGCCGTCTGATTCCCGCGGGCAACATTCCGGTTGTTCATGACTGATAGTTGTTCTGAAGCATTGTTATACATTCGTTTTACTTCATCATTTGCCAAATCAGGTCTTGCCGGTGTATTTTCTGAATTTCTGAATAGTTTATTGACCAGGTTTTTTTGTGAAGACTGCTCAAGAGTGCCGAGTTCGGATAATGATGGTCCGAAGCCTGCGCGCCATAAAAGATGCAGATTTTTTTGCAGATTGGTTCCTGACATCACTTACCATTTTGCATTTGACCATGGTAAAGGGCGGAGGTTTAACGGGATTTTTTCAAGGTACAAAAAAGCGCCCGTGGACGGCTTCATGGTTAGTTAAAAGTTTGATCTGCACTAATCAGGCTGGTTTGGGGAATTGCAGATTGAACGTTGATCCGCGGTCAGTTCCTTCGCTGAATGCAGTCAGATGACCTCTGTGTGCATCAACAATTCTTTTCGAAAGATAAAGACCCATACCGGTTGATTGCTCTCCTTCAGTCCCAAGTTTGGAAGCGGTGGTAAATCTTTGGAAAATCTTTTCTGAATCTGAAGGTGGAAAGCCAAGCCCCAAATCCTGCACTGCCATATTCAACTGTCCTTCATCTTCCCAAAGTTGAATATTGATTCGTGTATGTGGTTTCGAGAATTTTATCGCGTTGCTAAGCAGATTTTTTACAACCTGTGCGATGAGGGTATGATCTGCAAGCGCATCAAAACTGGTAGTATTATCAAAATCAATTTTCAGACTCTTACGGTCAGCAAAGGGTTTCAACTCATGTATAGCCGCAACAATCACTTCAGTGAAATCAGATTGTTTAAGATTAAGATGTATATGCTCGATGCGATCGTTTTTAAGTATGTCCAGGATTTTTTGAAAAAGCAAAAGCTGCTCCTTTGCTGACTGCGACATCTGAGCCGCATATTCCCTGCTTTCCGCAAGTGTCATGCTTTCATCCCTGGCCATAGAATCACACAACAACTGAATGCTTGCCAGAGGGGCACGCAGATCATGTGAAAGCAAACCTATCAGATCTTTCTTCTCTTCCAGCAGATTATCGAGACTTGTAACTGTTTGCTGAACCTTGCTCATAAGTATTCCAGCCTCATCATAATAATGAAGTGGAAGATCCGGAAGTTTCCTTTCTGATAAATAGAGTTCAAGCGAAGTACGGGTGAGCTGAAGAGGTGAGAGCAGACCATTCAGTACAAAAAGGGTAGCAGCGGTTGCACCAAGTGTAAGAACCAGTGTGATAATGAAAACCATCCCCGGGGTAATCACATCCGGATGGATGAGGATAAAGCCTATCAATCCTAAAAGAGGAATATGAATTCCAAGGAAAGCAACAAATAGAAATTTGAATGTGTAAGACTTTGCAAGAAATTTTGGTCGGGAAAGCAGTTTATAGATGTAGTTCATCTGGTTTGGGGCATTACTAAGAGACATGAGGTAATGCCGCAAAAATAGGGTTCGCTTATTTGACCAGCAAAATTACAATGGATGTTGTTGTGCTGTGTACTTAAGAAGCCATCCCCTATGGAGGGATGGCTTTAGATGAGTTTGCTACTTTGCTACAACATCAACTGAAATTCTTTCAGATTAGTTGCCCGCTTTGTTCAGGAGTATGCGCACGCCAATATTGATTCCACTGAAGTTGCTGAAAGCTGTTCCGGCACTGAAAGTTCTTTTATGAATTCCGTTGCCTGGATCCAAATTTGTGTATGATGCATACAGAAAACTTGGCATCGCTGCTTCAAGCTGTAATCTGCTGGTGACGCTGTACGCCAGGCCCGGATAAAAATTTAGTCCAATATTATAGCCTTCGTTTTTTCCGCTGGTGCCACCGTTCCTATATGAAGTTTTTTGCCATCCTGCTCCGAGGCTTCCATGGCCAAAAAGATAAAAGTTCTTGCCCAACGGAGCATATTTTCTGGCAAAAAAGGCACCGCCTGCCATCTTTTCATTACCAGAAAAGTCGGGACCGCTACCGTAGTATTCCCGGGTGAAAAAATTTGCTTCAATACCAACAATCAGATTATCCTTTACAGCCTTGCCAACTGCGGGAGAAACTCCAAAAGTGTTTTGTTTCTGAGTCTGGAAACCAGGCGCGCCTGGGGGATCAGTTTTCTCTGACGCAAAATTAATCGAACCGCCAAGAAAAATACTTCCCTTCTTAATTTGTGCATTGACGTTAGTAGCGAAAAAAACAGTAAGAGCAGAAAAAAGTAGAGTTTTCAATTTCATAGATTTTAGTTTATGCCGCCGAAAATATAAATGCAAAAGGAGATTTCTATGAGTAGAAACCTCCTTTTGCAATTATTTATGTTAATTGAAACACAAACGAAATTGTGAAGCAGCAAAAAGAAATTGAAATTGTCTTTACGACGAATTGAAATCGGTTAGTCATTTCAGTTAGCCATGATCAAATCTCAGTGTTTCCCCTTAGATTGTTATAGCCTTTGCTCCGAAATAGGAATGCAACACTTCAGGCAATGGAATTATATCACCCTGCTGATTATTCTCAAGCAAACAAGCAATAATCCTTGGTAGAGCAAGTGAGCTTCCGTTCAATGAATGAAGGAGCTGTGTTTTGCCGTTCGCATCTTTATAGCGGATTTTCATCCTGTTGGTCTGATATGTTTCAAAGTTAGACACAGAGCTTACTTCAAGCCATTTGTCCTGTGCTGCACTGTATACTTCAAAGTCATAAGTGAGTGCTGAAGTGAATCCCATATCTCCACCACACAGTTTCAGAATACGATATGGCAGGCCAAGATCCTGCAACAGCTTTTCAACATGAAGCAACATCTGCTCGAGTACATCATAGCTTTTTTCCGGTTGAACAAGCTGTACCACTTCCACCTTATCAAACTGATGAACTCGGTTAAGGCCACGAACGTCTTTACCGAAACTTCCTGCTTCGCGTCGGAAACACGGAGTGTACCCGGTCATCATTACAGGTAATAAAGTTTCCTTTAGAATTTCGTCACGGTAAATATTTGTAAGCGGAACTTCGGCTGTGGGTATCAGGTAGAAACCATCTTCTGTAACATGATACATCTGACCTTCTTTATCCGGTAGCTGACCTGTGCCGTAAGCTGTAGCCTCATTCACCATCAACGGTGGCTGATATTCAGTATAGCCAGCTTTGCCATTGTAATCAAGAAACAATTGTACAAGCGCGCGTTGCAATCTTGCACCCTGGCCCTTGAACAAAGGGAAGCCACTGCCGGTGATCTTGGAACCGGTCTCGAAATCGATGATATCAAATTTTTTGATCAGGTCCCAATGCGGAACAGCACCGGCCGGCAACGTTGGTTTAACACCTCCTTCGCGAACCACCACATTATCTGCAGGTGTTTTTCCGGCAGGAACCGCAGCTGACGGAATATTCGGAATTTTTACAATTGTATCCTGTAATTTTTTTTCAACCTCACTCATTTTTGTCTGCAAAGGAGTAAGCGCGTTGCGTACTTCGGCAACTTCAGCTTTTTTTGCTTCCGCTTCTTCCTTGAGACCCTTTCCAATAAGTGCACCGATCTCTTTTGAAGATGAATTGATCTTTGCCAGGTTGGCGTCTATTTCCGATTGAAGTTTCTT
>JBEVNF010000116.1:0-12653 GCA_040508255.1 Flavitalea sp. | reverse complement strand
CCTGCTCCTCAATACTGCTCATTTTATCATCCATAGAAGTCTTCTTTTGTATTCAATTTTTTCAGCCGCGAAGTTACGATTGTATTTATACAAAAAAGTACAAACGGGGGAAAACTTTGGTTTGCGGATTCAGGAAAAAACTTTCAGGGGTTGAGATATTCGTTAGCAATCAGGCAGTTACAAAAATCGCATTCGCAAACTAATTTTGCAACCTCGTAGCTGTAATAAAAACCTCTGGCCATAGACATATTATGATATAAATTCGGTTTGATATATGATGACACCCGAATATATAGCGGTTCCTCTTGCTCTTGCGCGCCAGGTGAGCGCGATGTGGTACATCACCGGGAGCGATACCATCGAGAATCAGCAGCAATTCATCACGATGGCAGATGGCTGCCCGGGTCTGGTTTTCCAGGATCCGGCTTCCGGCTCCATGTTTTACCGCGAAAAGAATCTTTCTCCTTTATATCTGTACGGTCAGGCAAGCCGGGCTTCGGGGATCAGTGTGAGCGGAAAATTTGATGCTATGGGCGTTTGCCTCCATCCTACCGCCATTAAACGATTGTTTGGGATTGCGGCAGATAGCATCACAGATAGTTGCTTACCGGTTCAAGAACTGATCGGCAGCAGTTTCCGAAATATCACCGAAAAACTGGTGAAGGCCCGGGGAAACCAGGATCGTGCTTCCATCCTGCATAGCTTCCTTGAAAATCTTCAGCTTGAAAGCGGTGCGCGGGAGGACCAGGTCACAGAAACAGCAGTCGATGAAATTGTCGCTTCTGCAGGATGGATAAAACTTCCGGATCTTCAAAAGCGTTTACACATTACCGAGAGAAGTCTTGAAAGAAGGTTTCGCGATCATGTTGGTTTGTCACCCAATATGTTTGCGCGCATCTGCCGTTTCCAGGATACGATGCGTTTGTTGCACAATACTGAATACACCAAACTGTCAGATATCGCTTACGACAGCGGGTATGCTGATCAGTCGCATTTTATCAGAACCTTTCGTGCCTTTGCCGGATGCTCACCCAATCAATATCTCAATAGAAGTGTTTCAGTGATCGATAGTTTTCCTGAAGGGAGTGATTCGGGTATCATGAAATGACATATTGGGTTGTTTTGTCGGTTTCATTCTATTCTTACGTACAGCCACATTCTAAGTTTGTGTGATCAATAAATCAAAAACACAAACAGATGTTTAACCTTACATTAGTTACTGGTGGTACCGGAAAAACCGGGAGGAGGATCGCAGCAAAATTAACAGCACTCGATATCCCGGTGCGCATTGGTTCAAGAAGCGCTATGCCTGCGTTTGACTGGTATAACAGTACCACCTGGGCAACTGCATTGAAAAATGTTAGTTCAGTATATATTTCGTTTCAACCCGATCTCGCGATCCCCGCTGCGGCATCAATTATCAAGGGTTTTGTAAATGCATGCAAGCAAGAATGCGTGCAGAAACTGGTACTGCTCTCAGGTCGCGGTGAGCACGAAGCCGAAGTTTGCGAACAACTTGTGATCAATTCCGGTATCGATTATACTGTGTTACGTGCAAGCTGGTTCAATCAGAATTTCAATGAAAACTATCTGCTCGAAAATGTGCTTGCCGGTGCGGTTGAAATGCCGGCGGGCAACATACCTGAACCATTTATTGATGCAGATGATATAGCTGAGGCTGCAGTTGCAGCATTAACCAATCTTAAACATTCGAATAAGCTTTACGAAATTACAGGACCAGAACTGCTTACTTTCAGACAGGCTTTTGAGATCATCGCTTCAGAAACAGGAAAGCCAATCAGCTTCAGGGATCTATCGATTGATGAATACCGTGAGTTATTGAAACAATATCAAACGCCCGATGATTTTATTGAGATGATCATCTACCTGTATGCTGAAGTTATGGATGGAAGGAACTCCTCGGTTACTCACGACCTTGAAAAACTGATTTCAGGAAAACCAAAAACCTTCAGGGACTTCGTAAAGGAAAACCTTGGAAGTTTATCTGCGATGGTTGTTTCTTAACTGCTTTTGCCTGCAAGACTTACCAGTGTTTCATAGATCAACGGGTCAGATGGTCGTAGCGCATCAAGCCTTACTATCTTACCCGTTTGATCTATGATGTTAAATTCTACAGCCATTTCTTCTGCCTGAACCAGATATAAATTCCGATCACAATCACTGCCATCAAAATCATAACACCCGGGTAACCCCAACGCTGGCGCAACTCAGGCATGAAGTCGAAATTCATTCCATATATACCGACGATGAATGTAAGTGGCATGAAAAACACCGAAAATATTGTCAATACCCTGATTGTTTCGTTGGTGCGCTGAGATGAAATATTAAAATAGATTGCAAGCAGATGCGTTGTGTTATCTGCCAGCGAATCGAACAAACTCTGCTGTTTCACATACAGGTCGCGGATATCCCTGGTGTATTCATTAGATGATCCGGGTGGATCGATATGATCGATAATGTCATTTGTAAGTAATAGCAATCTTTTCAGTACATCGATCTTACGCTTCAGATAATACAATCGTTTGAGTATGGGAATATTTTTGTTTTTCAGGAATACCCTTTCTTCAAGCGTATCAATTTTTTTCCCAAGCGCATCCAAAGGACGATCAAAGGTCAATAAACCATAACGTACAATTTCCTGGAACAGATGAATACTACCCTGGCAATCACCGGCCGAAACAAATCTTTTACTCACGTCCTCCAGGTGTGGCCACTCGTTCTGGTGTACTGTTACTACAAATTTATCTGAATAAAAAATGGCTATCTTATCTGTCAGTTCCTGGACAGTGTCTGCTTCCTGATTTAAGGGTGAGGCAAAAAACCGAAGGATAACAAATCCATAGTCCCTGAATTTCTCATATTTGGGCAAGTGGTCGGGTTCAGTAGCATCCTCAACCGAAGCCTGGTGAAAACCATATCGTTCCGCAATCTGTGCAATCTCATCTTTGCCCGGTGTTGTGAGATCTATCCAATCAAACCCCTGATCATTTACAGAGGCAATTTGCTTTACCATATCCTGCCGTTGTTTTGCAAAGATAGTTAGCATAAAATGCGTGCCGCAATAAAAAGTTTACCTTATGCCGAAGTTCATAAAGTTATCCCATTGATAAGAAGTGACGAATCATTCTCAGACTCATATGACTTTAATAAGTTTTGTTGAATCGGGCTCACTGAGAACTCCTATTGATACAGCTTCAAAAGGAATATTCCACTCCCGGAAGGCATCCAGAAAATCATTTGAATCATTTTGGTCAACAGCCACCAGCAATCCCCCGCTTGTTTGCGGATCGCAAAGAATATTCCTGCGATACAGCTGTGATTCATCCTGTATTCCATCGATCTTGTATCCATAGCTTTTGAAATTCCTTACAGCACCACCCGGTATACAGTGCTGATCAAGATAGTGCCCAAGATCAGTAAGCAACGGAATTTTATTAAATTCAATAATGGCACTGCACTCACTCCCCTCACACATCTCTGAAAGATGACCAAGCAATCCAAAACCCGTAACATCCGTCAAAGCAAGTACCCCGGGTAATTTTCCAAAAGCCTCGCCAGGTTTGTTTAGCGTCGTCATACTTTTAAGTGAGATCGCAGCGTCAGCTGGTTTAAGCAGACCTTTTTTTTGCGCAGTAGATAATATACCAACACCAAGCGCTTTTGTCAGAAACAATTTCGCACCCGGCTTTGCCCTGGAGTTTTGTTTCAGATGCCTGATTTCAACGATTCCGTTTACAGCCAGTCCAAATACCGGTTCGGGACAATCAATACTATGTCCGCCGGCCAGGGAAATTCCCGCTTCAGCGCAAATGCTTCTTGCACCCTCAAGCACTTGTTGAGCAACCTCAGGCGCCAGTTTATCGATGGGCCATCCAAGTATGGCAATTGCCAGTACTGGTTTACCACCCATCGCATATACATCACTGATAGCATTGGCAGATGCGATCCTCCCAAACTCATAAGGATCGTCAACGATAGGCATAAAAAAATCTGTGGTGGAGATCAACGCCGTACCATTGCCGAGGTCAAGCACTGCTGCATCATCACGTTTATCATTACCAACCAATAACCGCGTATCATTAAAAGCAGGAACGCTGCTGTGCAGCATTTTATCCAGTATTGCTGGACTTATCTTACACCCGCAGCCTGCACCATGTGAGTAAGCAGTAAGCTTTATGTTTTCTGTCATGATAGTATTCAAAGTTGTTGTATTTTATCCTTGATGATTTGTAAAACTCCTGATGCTTTGTCGGAGATATCAGATGTATTCGTAGTGAAATTGATTATATCAAGCGGGTTTCTTTTAGCAATAGACGCATTGTAGGTCTTGTCATAATAGATCAGGACCTGCCTGATGAAATCGTCCATTCGGTTTTCATTGATCGCAGCGATGGCAAATTTCGTTTGTTCCGGACCAAGTCTTTTTTTGATCCTCATCGTTCGGTCGATCAGGAAATCTTTGTCGAGCTTGCCATAAACTTCAGAAAGGTGCAAAATTCGTTTTTCCCTGTCCACCCTAAGGTTGATGAGTTGTGACCCGGCA
Source organism: Flavitalea sp. (assembly GCA_040508255.1). Taxonomy (GTDB): domain Bacteria; phylum Bacteroidota; class Bacteroidia; order Chitinophagales; family Chitinophagaceae; genus DATHKG01. The sequence goes on along the minus strand of JBEVNF010000116.1, from coordinate 8,089 downwards.
AACTGCGACCAGAATGGTTTCGGCACCTGGCAATTACCAATATTTATACTCTCATCTTCAACCCATACCGGCTTTGAAATATCGAGTTTACTGATTACCTCCCCAAGATTATTTTCGAACTGTTCCTGGGTGGGTTGCTTCATCCGGTTGAGCGAACCATATGCAGAACCCTGGTGTGCCGCCAGTTCCTCGAGATCGATCACCTGTTCACCCTTGGCCTTAAGTTCTTTCAGTACTTCAGTTTTGCCCGAACCCGTTGTTCCTCCAAGCACATACAGTTTGAATGACTGCGAGAAACTTTGATGAACAGCGTTTCGGTACGCTTTATAACCTCCGCTGATCACGGAAACTTTAAATCCATAGAAATTGAGCGCCCAGGCCATCGCACCACTTCGCATTCCCCCGCGCCAGCAATGCACCGCAAGCCTTTTACCGGGAGCTATCTCCAGTGCCTGCTTAATAAATCCTGACCATTTGGATCCTGTAATATCAAAGCCGAGCAAAACAGCGGCATCTTTACCCTGTTGCTTGTATGTTGTACCCACTTTAACCCTTTCTTCATCGGAAAACAAAGGAATATTAAAGGCGCCCGGAATATGTCCATGTGCAAACTCCGCAGGAGTCCGCACATCTATCAGCGGCACCTCTACAGGTAAATCACTGGTCCTTTCTATCCTGATCTGTTCAATCATTCCCAACCATTTGGATACAAAATTTAAATCCCCTATCTTATATCGAAACTACAACGATCTACCCATAGTCAATCTTAAAAAAATAACTATGAGCACTAACGTAATTGCCATCCAAAAACACTACAATGCTCTCCCTGAAACAATATGGAAAGCACTAACCGATGTTAATGAAATGAAACTCTGGTATTTTGATATCAGGGAGTTTAAAGCTGAGCCTGGTTTTGAATTTACTTTCACGGGTGCACGCGATGAAAGAAATTTTGTTCACAGATGCAAAGTGATCGAAGCGATCCCTGAAAAGAAACTCTCCTATTCCTGGCGTTATGACGGTTTTGAAGGAAATACTACCGTAACCTTCGAACTGGTCCCAAATGCAGATAACACGACCACACTGAACTTTACTCATGAAGGTCTGGAAACATTTCCTGCGAATGAGCCTGATCTTTCTTCCGACAACTTCAACGAAGGCTGGCAACAAATTCTCGGAGAAAACCTTGCGAATATGGTGGAAACTGAAATCATCCGCCTGGCTGCAAGAATTTCTGCAACACCGGAAAAAATCCTGCAGGTGCTTACCCATCCCAATCATTCATGGGCTTCCGCTTTTGGCGGTGGCGCACTCGCAAAAACTGACTGGAAAGAAGGTTCACAAATCACATGGACCGACATGGAAGAAACAATTGGCGCGCGTGGCGTGATCAAAACAAAAAATCTTGAGAAACTCGAGATGCAGTACTTTGATGAAGCCGAATCTGTGGCCGGTGAACAACTTGGTGACTATGTTGAAAGATTTTCTCTCAAACCAACTACCGATGGCCATACAGAGCTCAACCTGGAAGCAGGGCCACTTTCAAGGCTACACATCAGCCACCACAAAGCTGCCTGGGAAAAAGCACTTCCACTGATACAAAAAACAGCCGAAAAATAACTTTCATCAATACTATTTTATCAAATCCCGGTTACTGACTGTGACCGGGATTTTTCTTTGAAGTAGATTGTATATATTCATCCAAACAAACCTCACTAACGAAATGATAAAGATGTCATTCCCTGCCATCAAACCCATCCATTTAATGCTCGCCGGTTCAGTCGCTGTTTCGCTTGTTTCATGCAAACAGAACGAACCTACAGATTTACGGATTCACCAGCTCGATACATTGACTTCAGTAAAAATGGCTGCGAGGATCGATTCCTCGACCAAGCCGGAGCTTGCACCAGGACTATCACTTGAAGTCTGGGGCGTTGACTCGCTTGTGATCTCCCCTATCGCGATTGATATTGACGATATGGGTCGCATCTATTACACCACCACAAATCGTCAGAAAAATTCTGAGTTCGATATCCGCGGTCACCGCGACTGGGAGATCCCTTCGATCAGTCTTCAGACGATAGAAGATAAACGTGCATTTCTTCACAAAACACTTTCACCGGAAAACAGTAAACAGAACACCTGGCTCGCAGATCTCAATGGCGACAGCTCACATGACTGGCGCGATATGAAGATCGAGAAGGACAATGTTTATCGTCTGGAAGATGTTAACGGTGATGGCATAGCAGACAAAACGCAATTAGTTGTTGATGATTTCAATGATGAGGTAACCGATGTTGCCGGTGGCGTACTTGCTGAGGGTGATGATCTCTTCGTTGCAATAGGACCTGACATGTGGCGCATGAAAGATAAAAACGGTGATGGTATCGCTGATGATAAAACATCCATGTCGCATGGCTATGGCATTCACATTGGCTTCAGCGGTCATGGTATGTCTGGTGTTGAGATGGGTCCTGACGGCCGCATCTACTGGCAGATCGGAGATATCGGTTTCAACGGTAAGGGACAGGATGGAACAAAATGGGAACATCCAAATAGCGGTGTAGTGGCACGTTCCAACCCTGACGGAAGTGATTTCGAAGTGTTCGCCTACGGTAACAGGAACACACACGAGTTTGCCTTTGATGAATATGGTAACCTTATCAGTGAAGATAATGATGGTGACCACCCGGGCGAAAAAGAAAGACTTGTTTACATCACTAACGGTTCTGACCAGGGATGGAGAAGTAACTGGCAATATGGTAAATACCGTGACGAAAACAACAACGCATACAAAGTATGGATGGATGAAAAAATGTACCTCCCACGCTGGGATGGCCAGGCGGCCTACATCACTCCATGTATTGCTAACTATGTAAGCGGGCCTGCAGGATTTGTTTATAACCCGGGCACCGCGCTTGGTCCTGAATACAAGAATACATTCTTCGTTGCAGAATTTGTTGGATCACCGGCAGCATCCGGTGTGCATGCCTTCAAGCTAAATCCCAAAGGAGCAACATTTGAATTGGGTGAAACAAAGAAAGTACTTGGCGGTATACTCGCAACCGGTATGGATTTCGGTCCCGATGGTGCCTTATATGTTGCTGACTGGATCGATGGCTGGGAAACAATGAACCGTGGTCGCATCTGGAAACTTGATGATAAATCAAACGCAAACAGTGCAGCAAGACTTGAAACAAAAAAACTGCTTGCCGAAAATTTCAGCAAAAAGAATGCTGCAGAACTTGGTAACCTGTTGAAGAATGCAGACATGCGTGTGCGTATGAAAGCACAGTTTGAACTTGTTAAACGAAAGGATGAAGGTCTTACCATTTTGAAGTCTTTATTACAACAAAGAGAGAACCAACTGGCACGTGTAAACGCTATCTGGGGAATCGCTCAATTTATAAGACAGGATAAAAAACATGGCGAAATCCTTGTTCCAGTCTTGAAAGATGCTGATGCTGAAATACGTGCACAGGCTGCAAAATGGATCGGTGATTCAAAATATGCTGCAGCCGGCGCACAACTCGTTCCATTACTTAAGGACACAAACAGCCGTGTCAGATTTTTTGCTGCCGAAGCAATTGGTCGGATCAAATATGAACCAGCTGTGAATGCGCTGATAGAGATGCTACAGGTAAACAATGATGTTGATGCTTATCTCCGTCACGCAGGTACACTTGCACTTGCACGTATTGGTAAAGCTGAACCACTTGTTGCGCTTGCAAACAATCCTTCCAGGGCTTTGCGTATCGCTGCAGTTGTTGCCCTGAGAAGAATGAGTAATCCAGGACTCGCATCATTTGTAAATGATAAAGATGAGTTTGTGGCTACAGAAGCCGCACGTGCAATCAATGATGATCTTTCAGTACCGGATGCTTTACCTGCACTGGCAAATATCCTGAATACAACGTCGTTTAAAAATGAAGCCCTGATCCGTCGCGTGATCAGTGCAAATCTTCGTGTTGGCACAGACAGTACTTTATCTAACCTTGTAAAATATGCGTCTGCAAATGGTAATCCGCCAGCGATGCGCGCAGAAGCACTCGACGCGTTGAGTACCTGGGCAAAACCATCTGTACTTGATCGTGTCGATGGTCGTTTGCGTGGACCTGTTACAAGGGATGCCGCACCGGTACGCTCAAAAACAACAGCGCCGATCATTGAACTCCTGAACAGCAAGGAAGCAGCAGTGAGAATGAGCGCAGTAAAAGCACTCACTAAACTGGAGATCAAAGATGCGTCGGCGCCATTGCTTGCACATGTAAAAACAGATGCTGATCCGGCTATCCGCGAACAGGCACTCCGCAGCCTTGTGTCGCTAAAAGATCCACAGGTCGAAACCGCAGTTAAATCAGCACTTGCCGATAAAGAAAAATCAGTCCGCGTAGCGGGTCTTGATCTGTTACAGGAAATGAATATTTCAAAAGAGATAATGGTCACCTTGCTGAACGATGTGATTGCAACAAAAACAATGGAAGAAAAACAGGCGGCACTTATTACACTAGGTAAACTTCCCGCCCAATATTCAGCCAAACCACTCGAAGAGTTGCTTGGTAAAATGTCAGCCGGCAAACTTTCACCAGATCTTTATCTTGAACTCGGTGAAGCCATTGATAGCAGTTCATCAGCCGATCTCAAAAAACAATATGCTGCAGCTAGCGGTAAACTTTCACCTGATCAGCTTACCGCATCTTATGCAGGTAGTCTTAACGGTGGTGATGCAAATCGTGGTCGCAATATCTTCTTCCGTAACCAGCAGGCACAGTGTATGAAATGCCACTCTTACGATGATCGTGGTGGCAATGCCGGCCCGCGTCTGAATGGTGTAGCTTCTCGTCTTACCCGCGAGCAATTGCTTGAAGCATTGATATCACCAAGTTCAAAACTTGCGGCTGGCTTTGGTATGGTATCTATTGAAAAGAAAGATGGAAAGATCGTTTCCGGAATTTTAATGGAGGATAACAAAACTTCGCTTGTACTGAAATTTGGTGATAAGCCGAATGAAGTGGTTCCAAAAGATCAGGTCGTCAAGAGAACGGATTCACCATCCAGTATGCCTGATATGAAAGAGAAACTTTCCAAGAAAGAGATAAGAGATGTGGTGGCATTTTTGAGTACGTTGAAGACTGATTGATAGAAAACAGGTTTAGTAAAAGTCCCGGATGAAATGGTATAGCCATTTTATCCGGGACTTTTTGGTTACGATGACCCATGTAAAATCATCAACAATAACATCAAACGCTACCTTGTTGCCGGACACGCCTGATTTTAGATTTGTTGGTAAGCAATTACTCATTCATCAAATCTATATTCATGTCTCAAACAAAATTAACAACGCGTGCAGGAGCACCGGTACCAGATAACCAAAACATCCTTACCGCCGGAAGCCGCGGTCCTGCTCTGCTCCAGGATATCTGGTTTCTTGAGAAAATGGCCCATTTCGATCGCGAGCTGATACCAGAACGAAGAATGCATGCAAAAGGTTCAGGGGCTTATGGCGTATTTCGGGTTACGCACGATATAACCGATTACACAAAAGCTGATATCTTTTCAATCATTGGCAAAGAGACGGAAGTTTTTGCAAGATTCTCAACTGTTGCCGGTGAGCGCGGTGCAGCAGATGCCGAAAGAGATATTCGTGGATTCGCAATCAAGTTCTATACACAGGAGGGTATCTGGGATCTTGTGGGCAACAACACACCCGTATTCTTTTTGAGAGATCCTTTGAAATTTCCTGATCTGAACCACGCAGTAAAAAGGGATCCAAAAACAAATCTTCGGAGTGCTGACAATAACTGGGATTTCTGGACGCTACTGCCCGAGTCACTTCACCAGGTAACTATAACCATGAGCGACCGTGGCATCCCGCTTACCTACCGGCACATGGATGGATTCGGAAGTCATACATTCAGCTTCATCAATCAGCAACAGGAAAGATTTTGGGTAAAGTTTCATTTCAAGACACAACAGGGAGTAAGAAATCTTACAAATCAGGAGGCAATCACACTGATCGGATCCGATCGTGAAAGTCACCAACGCGATTTGTACGACAGCATACTTGCCGGTGATTTTCCCATATGGAAAATGTTCGTGCAGATCATGCCGGAAGAAGATGCGTTGAGCTATCATATTAACCCTTTTGATCTAACAAAAGTTTGGCCACATGGCGACTATCCACTGATACCTGTCGGAGAACTTACTTTGAACAGAAACCCTGATAACTATTACGCAGAGGTAGAACAGGCGGCGTTCAATCCTGCAGCAGTTGTTCCGGGTATCGGATTTTCCCCTGATAAGATGCTACAGGGCAGACTGTTCTCTTATGGTGATGCACAGCGATACCGTCTCGGTGTTAATCATCACCAGATACCGGTTAACGCACCAAAATGTCCATACCATTCTTATCATCGCGATGGGGCAATGCGTATCGACGGAAATTATCAGGGAGATATCTCGTACGAACCAAATAGTTTTGGTCAATGGCAACAGCAATCTGATTATAACGAGCCAATGTCGGAGTTTACCGGACCTGCAGGACATTGGGATCATCGGCTGGATGATGATTACTTCAGCCAACCAGGTGCATTGTTCCGGTTAATGGCACCCATCCAAAAAACAATCCTGTTTGAAAATACAGCAGCCGCACTATTAACCGCACAACTATTTATCAGGATCAGGCATATCCGTAATTGTTTTAATGCCGACCCGGAATACGGTAACGGCGTTGCTCATGCGCTTGGAATCACAATGGATGAAGTGTGGAGCTATGAAGGATATGAAATGAAACCCGTTAAAAATCTTATCTAAAATGTTTAACAATATGAAAGTTTCCGTATGGGACACTTATGTCAAAAAAAAAAATGGATCAGTCATGCATTTTGATATTCTTGTGCCTGAAGAAGTAACCGATGAGAAGATTATACTTGAACTTGGAAGAAAATATCTGGAGACAAAAAACGAGGATGGTCAGCATCTTACTTCAAAAGAATGCAGATTTTGCCACCAGGAAGTTGCCACGGAAGAGATGGAAAATGTAATATCTGAGAATGGTTACTATATCATTGAAATGGAAGGATGTTGAGACAAAACGCAGGAAAAGCTATTAAAAGCTTTTCCTGCTCTGGTTATTCACCCGCAATAAAGCCATTGATATATCGTGCTGTTTGCAACGGATACTGGCTTTGAGGACCATGACCCGCCTTTGGTAACATGATGATCTGCAGGTTCGGATTTTTCTTTGTCTGCGCATACCAGTCTTCAACAGGGAACACAATATCATGTTCACCCGATACGGCAAGTATTGGCATCTTACCATTAATCAGGGTATCCATCGCGCCTTTATCAGCATTATATTTTGCTACCGATTGAAAATATTTTGGAAATTTATCAGGAGTAACATATTTACTTGTATCAGACTTTCTTTCTTTCATCCTGCCATGAGATAATCTCGCCGCAATTTTACTTTCTTCATATTTTGGCTCAAAGAATAACACTATCTCATCTTCGAAATTGTTTACCGGTTTGAGGGCATAATCGAAGAAAATCTTTTCTGGTGTAAATTTCGCTATACCAACCGGTCCGGTACCGAGGAGAACCAGATGATCAACCTTACTCGCATTTTTCGCAGCATAGATCTGTGCTACTTTTCCACCGTGTGACCAACCAAGCAATGAAAACTTATTAAAGCCAAGCATCGACGTAAGATCTTCTACATCCTGCGTTTCCATTAATGTATCAGTGCCATCGGGTAGTGATGACAATCCGATACCACGATAATCGAACGTAACCACTGTATGCGACTTTGCCAGTTCATCAAGGAATTTAGGATCCCAGTCATCAAGCGTGCCCCGGAACCTGTTACAAAGAATAAGAGGATGACCAGATCCGATTACACGGTAAGCAATGGAACCACTTCCCTGCCTTGTATAAAGTGTCTTTGAATTGATTGCTGAAATGGTAATCGCTGTGTCTGATTCACCCTTCTCTGAAACTTCCGGTTTATCTCCCGAACAACCAGCTAACGTCATAAGACATAGCGCCGATACCCCCACTGTTTTGATAATAACTCTTTTGAACATTGCTT
>JBEVNF010000111.1:0-6651 GCA_040508255.1 Flavitalea sp. | reverse complement strand
TGCCTTGAATATAGACTCAATCTTATGATGCTCGTTATCACCCTTACATTCAATATTCAGATTGCATTTAGCCGCATCTGAGAATGATTTGAAGAAATGGAAAAACATTTCTGTTGGCATCTCTCCTACAAATTCTCTTTTAAATTCAGCATTCCATACGATCCAGTTGCGACCCCCGAAATCAATCAGCACCTTGGCTTCCGCTTCATCCATTGGTAAAGCAAAACCATAACGCTCCATACCGCGTTTATCAGCAAGCGCCATCGCAAAAGCTTCTCCGAGCGCGATACCGGTATCTTCTATGGTGTGATGTTCATCAATATGCAGATCACCATTTGCGCGGATCGTAAGATCCATTTTACCATGGCGTGCGATCTGTTCAAGCATATGATCAAAGAAACCAAGACCTGTAAAGATCTGCGCCTTGCCGGCACCATCCAGGTTTAACTCGATCTTGATCTGGGTCTCGTTGGTATTGCGTTCATGGATTACGCGACGAAGACCTAGTTTCAGGAATTCATAGATCTTGCTCCAATCAGCCGATTCAAGCGCTATAGTGTCACGCAACTCCTGCACTTTATCACTGATCTCGCCGGCACCAAGTGATGCATCATTGTTCATCCAGATCGCTTTACAACCAAGATTCTTGGCAAGCTGTACATCTGTGATACGATCACCAATTACAAATGAGTTTTCGAGATCGTAATCGGGGTTGTTGATGTATCTGGTCAGCATTCCTGTACCGGGCTTCCTTGTAGGGGCATTGTCAGCCGGGAAACTACGATCGATCAATACTTCACTGAAATGAATACCCTCGCCTTCCAGTGATTTCATTACAAGATTATGCAGCGGCCAGAACGTGTTTTCAGGAAATGCATCCGTACCCATACCATCCTGGTTGGTAACCATCACCAGCTCATAATCAAACTCACGTGCGATCCTCGTCATGTATTCAAACATATGGGGATAAAAGGTCAGCTTCTCATAAGAGTCAAGCTGGTATGTTGGTGGCGCTTCGTTGATCAGTGTACCATCACGATCGATAAAGAGAACTCTTTTCATTGTTGTATGGAGTATAAATTATTTAAAGTCTGAAATTGCCTGTATCAATGCCTTATTCTCGGATGGCGTTCCCACTGTAATTCTTAAACAACCTTCGCAAAGGGTTACATTGCTGCGGTCGCGTACCACTATACCTTTTGTCAAAAGGTACGCATACATTTTCCTTGCATCATCAATTCTTACAAGCAGAAAATTTGCGTCTGAAGGATAAATATGTTTAACGTTCGGAAGCTTTTGTAATGCATCCTGTAATTCCTTTCTCTGTGAAACGATATCCTGGATCATCGTATTCACCTGATCCACCTCCTGCAAGGCTTTCAACACAAGATCCTGCGAGGCCTGGTTAATATTATATGGCGGCTTTACCTTATTCATTACATGAATGATCTCTTCAGATGCAAAGGCCATCCCTACCCTCAATGCTGCAAGTCCCCAGGCTTTGGAAAGGGTTTGTAAAACGACGAGGTTAGGGTAATCAGCAAGCTCCTGTGAAAAAGACCTGAACCTTGAGAAATTTATATAAGCCTCATCAATCACCACAAGACCAAAATAATTATTCAACACTACTTCAATATCATCACGATTGATTGCATTACCTGTCGGGTTATTCGGTGAGCAGATAAAGATCATCTTGGTATTATCATCAACCGCTTCTTCTATCGCCTGCAGATCGAGTTGGAACACCGGTGTAAGCGGAACCTTTTTGATCTGAATATCATTGATGTTCGCACTCACTTCATACATGCCATAGGTTGGCGGACAAATGATCACATTGTCTTTTCCCGGTTCACAAACAGAACGGAACAATACATCGATACATTCATCACTTCCGTTGCCTATGAAAATATTCCCCGTTGGAACACCTTTGATCTCCTGCAGTCTTTCCTTGATCTTATGTTGCAACGGATCAGGATAACGATTGTACCATTTGGTTAATGGTGAACCAAAACTATTTTCATTTGCATCAAGATAAACACTTGCTTCGCCACTGAACTCATCTCTCGCGGATGAATAAGGCACAAGCTTCCTGATATTTTCACGCAACAACTGATCGAGACTGAAACTCATTGTATGAGAATTGAAATTGAAATTATGAATTGAAATCAAGCCTTACTTTAACTGCGTTAGCATGTGCGCCTAATCCCTCTGCATTTGCCATGGCGATCACTGAAGGACCGATCCCTTTCAATCCATCATAAGTGAGACGCTGATAGGTGATCTTTTTTACAAAGCTGTCGACACTTACGCCGCTGTATGCCTTCGCGTATCCGTTTGTTGGTAAAGTATGATTGGTGCCACTTGCGTAGTCGCCAACACTTTCGGGAGACCATTCACCGATAAATACTGACCCGGCATTGATCACTTTTTCAGCAAGCGTTTCTGCATTCTTACATGAGAAGATAAGGTGTTCAGGTGCATAAAGGTTGAGCACATCGATGGCCTCATCTTCAGAATTTACAAGTATTACCTTGCTGTTTTCGAGAGACTTCTTTGCGAAATTGAGTCTGTTAAGTTTAACGAGTTGCTCCTGGATCTCTTCAACAACTTTTGGCACCAGTTCAGGAGAAGTTGTGACGAGTACTACCTGGCTATCATTACCATGCTCGGCCTGTGATAAGAGATCAGCGGCAATAAAAGCAGGGTTCGCACCTGCATCTGCAAATACTGCCACTTCGCTTGGACCAGCAGGCATATCTATCGCCAGACCATCCTGTTGTACCAGTTGTTTGGCAAGTGTTACATATTGATTGCCGGGACCAAAGATCTTTGAAACAGCAGGCACAGTTTCGGTACCATAAGCCATGGCAGCGATCGCCTGTACACCACCAATCTTGTAAATCTTTGTAATACCGACCAGCTTCGCGGTGTAAATTATAGCAGGATTCAAAGTACCATCTTTGCCCGGTGGTGAACAAAGAATTATCTCACGGCAACCAGCAACCGAAGCTGGAATCCCAAGCATCAGAATGGTAGAAAACAATGGAGCGGTTCCACCGGGTATATATAACCCAACTTTTTCAATAGCTACTGATTTTCGCCAGCAGCTTACGCCCGGCATTGTATCCACTACCTCCGGCGATGAAACCTGGGATAAGTGGAAGGTTTCGATATTCTGTTTTGCAAGCGCGATGGCAGCTTTGAGTTCTTCAGGTACCAGGGCTTCTGCTGTGAACACTTCCTGCTCGCTTACCAATAAATCCTGCAGTTGAATACCGTCAAACTTTTGAGTCAGCTTTTTGATTGCTGAATCGCCTTTCTTGCGCACCTTTTTGATGATCTTGCTTACCTTCTTCTCCAGCTTATCGGCTTCAAAAGCAGGTCTTTCCAGTATCTGTGGCCAGTTCGCACGAACCGGATATTTATATAGTTTCATAATTATCAGATGATCATTTTTTCAATCGGGATCACAAGTATACCCTGCGCACCGGCATCACGAAGTTTTTCAATAATATCCCAGAATTCATTTTCTTTCAGAACACTGTGCACACTGCTCCAACCTGGTTCTGCGAGTGGTAATACTGTGGGGCTCTTCATACCTGGCAACAATGATATGATCTCCTGCACCTTTTCGTTGGGTGCGTTCAGCAGAATGTATTTGTTGTTCTTTGCCTGTTTAACCGCACGGATCCGAAACAGGAATTTGTCAAGAAGTTGTGCCTTTGCAGGAGTGAGTTTTCCGCTGCTTACAAGAACGGCTTCTGATTTAAGCACTGTCTCCACTTCTTTGAGCCCATTCATAAACAAGGTAGATCCGCTGCTTACCAGGTCAACAATAGCTTCTGCGAGGCCAATTCCAGGTGCAATCTCTACTGAGCCACTGATCTCATGGATCTCTGCATTGATCCCGTTATCATCAAGGAACTTCTGAACGATGACAGGATAGGTTGTTGCTATACGTTTGTTATTGAGATAGGATATATCAGTGTATTGCTCTGATCTGCTTACGGCAATGGATAAACGACATTTACCAAAACCAAGCTTCTCAACAACTTCGACGGTTTTCTTTTTCTCATACACCACGTTCTCTCCCACAATACCTATATCGGCTACACCATCTTCAACATACTGGGGAATATCATCGTCGCGAAGAAAATAAATTTCCATCGGGAAATTGTCAGCTTCTGTTTTTAGCTTGTTTACACCGTTCTTCAGGTCAATGCCACAATCCTTCAGCAGTTTTACAGAATCATCGTTGAGTCTGCCTGATTTCTGGATTGCAATTCTGAGTTTTTCCATTGTTTCAAATTTGTTGACCCGTTATACAAAAGGGTCGGAAAATAAAAAAGGCTTACTATCTGTAAGCCCAAATGATTTATGATGTATATACAAAACACCCCTGGCTTACCTGTGGAAGTAAACGTGGTGATGATGGATATATAATGCCTTGTTCATATAGGTCGCAAAAATAAACTGTTATCCGGTTCAACCAAAAAAAATTTAATGCTGAATGTTAAATTAAGGTTTCCGCAAAAGGCGCAATTCGGTAACTTCCGTTATCATAAATCAACCATATGCGATTGCTGTTGCCTGTCATTATTGCCCTTTCAACCTCCTTCTGTGGTGATAAGTCCACTGCAGAACCCGGTGCAGAACCAAACAATTCCGATACTGTAAAACCCGGCCTGAAACAGGTCTGGGCCGATGAATTTGACTATACCGGTCTCCCCGACTCTACCAAATGGAACTATGATGTAGGCGGAGAAGGCTGGGGAAACCAGGAGTTACAGTACTACACTGCCTCCAGACCTGAAAACGCCAGGGTAGAAAATGGCCACCTGATCATTGAAGCGCGTAAAGAAAAGCGTGAATCCAACGATTACACCTCTGCCAGGCTTGTGACGAAGGGCAAGGGCGACTGGCAATATGGTCGTGTAGAAGTAAGGGCAAAATTGCCAAAAGGTCGTGGAACCTGGCCGGCTATCTGGATGCTTGCATCCACTACCCCGCTCAAATGGCCGGATGATGGTGAAATAGACATCATGGAGCATGTAGGCTACGACCAGGGTTACGTGCATGGATCGGTTCATACTAAAAAGTATAATCATATTATCGGTACACAAAAGACCAATAAAATGTTAGTGAACGATGTATCAGAAGCATTTCATGTTTATAGTGTTGAATGGAATAAAGAGCGTGCTGACATAGCCATTGATGGTAAAGTGTTCTTCACCTTCACCAATGAAAATACCGGGAAGGACGCCTGGCCATTGGAAAATAAATTCTACCTGCTGCTGAACATCGCGGTAGGCGGTGGCTGGGGTGGACAAAAAGGGGTTGATCCCGATATCTATCCCGTAAGAATGGAAGTAGATTATGTGAGAGTGTTTCAATAATATTTGCAACGATTGCTGAGCCTGCCAACAACCAGAAACTTAAATTCACAAATATGAGAAAACGGCTATTGGTATTATTCAGCGTGATAGTATCTATTGCAAATGCACAGGATGATCAGGGTTACAAAACTCCACCGAAAGACATCATGGATCTTGTAATGGCGAAACCAACCCCTGGTGTAAGCATCGATGACAAGGGCGAATGGATACTGATGCTTGACAGAAGCACCTTTCCATCCGTTGAAGAACTCGCACAACCCGAGCTTCGCATCGCGGGGACACGTATCAATCCAAACAATTTTGGTCCTTCAAGAAGCAGTTATATAACCGGCTTCCAATTGAAGAATATTAAGTCTGGACAAACTACTGCAGTTAAAGGTTTACCGGAAAAACTGCTTGCAGGCTCACCAGCCTGGAGTCCTTCAGAAAAGCAGATCGCGTTTACAAACACAACCAATAACGAGATCACATTATGGGTGATCGATGTGTTGACACAGACTGCAAAACAGGTAACTAAAGAGCCACTGAATGCGGTGCTTGGTTCAAGCTTTATGTGGATCGATGATGCAAACATTCTTTACAAAGCCACACTTGCTGCAGCGGACAAGCAACCTGCAAAGCCTCTTGCACCAACAGGTCCCGTGGTTCAGGAGAGCAAAGGAAAGATGGCAGCATCAAGAACTTACCAGGATCTTATCAAATCGCCTTATGATGAAGCGATGTTTGAATTCTTTTCAAAATCGCAGTTGAAAAAGATCACAGTGGCTTCAGGTGCTATCGCAGCAGTTGGCAAGCCTGATATATTTGGAAACTGGGATCTATCGCCGGACAAACAGTATATGTTAGTGCGTACGATCAGCAAGCCATTTTCTTATCTCGTTCCATGGAATGGATTCCCGCATGTAATGAAAGTGATCGATGCAACCTCAGGTGTTGATGTAAAAGTGCTTGCAAATAATCCATCAAGCGAAGGACAACCGATCGGATTTGATGATGTTGCGGAGCATCCGAGAAATTTTTCGTGGAAAAGTGACGATCCTTCAACCGTTTTGTTTGTACAGGCACTTGACAAAGGTCTTGGCAAAAGCAAGGCAGAGTATCGCGATGCGTTGATGGCTACAACAGCGAAAGGACGTGATTTTCCGCACGAGTTGTTTAAAACAAGGAAACGTTACTCGGGTGTTGTCTGGGGCAACAAGGATCTCGCTATCTTTTATGAAAGAATGAGTGCTGATCGTAAGATCAGGATGAATAA
>JBEVNF010000095.1:0-6385 GCA_040508255.1 Flavitalea sp. | reverse complement strand
CACTCACGGTAAGATTTGTTGAGCGACCAAAAAAGTCCTCCCTGAAATCAACCTTTCCTTCCGGTGTTCTTGGAGTTTCATCAAAAGGCAAAGTTGTTACACGGAACATTTCGCCTGCGCCTTCAGCATCACTCGCGGTAACTATTGGTGTATGGAGATAAACAAAGCTCTTCTCATTAAAGAATTTATGTACGGCAAATGCGAGCGCATGCCGAACACGGAATACTGCGCCAAAAGTATTGGTGCGAAAACGGAGATGTGCGATCTCACGCAGGTACTCAAGGCTCGGGCGATTCTTTAATTGCAACGGATATTTTTCACCATCGCAATCACCGAGAATTTCGATCTCTGTTGCCTTTACTTCAACCTTCTGACCCTTGCCAAGTGAAGCGATCAGTTCGCCTGTTACTTTCACAGAAGCCCCGGTTGTTAGTCTTTTTAATAAAGTCTCGTCAAACTTGCCGAGTTCGGCAACTACCTGGAGGTTATTATTGGTGCTACCATCATTCAGGGCTATGAACTGATTATTACGGAACGTACGAACCCATCCCATTACAACTACCTGCCTGCCAGTGTCTTCGCTGGCCAGTAAATCCTTTACCCTGATCCTGGTATTAAACATATCATTCGATTTTAAAATGGCAGCAAAGATAATAAGTGGTGTTTAATGAAGTATTAATGAATTTTTACGGAATTCGTAAAATACCCGCGTCGTATAATTGTAAATTCGCGTCCTGTGGCAACCCGTAGCATAAAAATCGGCCTGGTAGGCAACCCCAACAGTGGAAAAAGCTCGCTTTTTAATGCGCTTACTGGTCTGAACCAGAAAGTAGGCAACTTCCCCGGCGTGACTGTCGACAAGAAAATGGGCGAAACAACTGTATCTCCTGATCTGAAAGGAACCATCATTGATCTTCCGGGTACTTACAGTCTTTATCCCCGCAGGGAGGATGAATGGGTGGCGTATCGTGTACTGATGCAGCAGGATAAACAGGTTTATCCTGAGATGCTGGTGCTGGTTGTTGATGCGGCAAACCTCAAAAGAAATCTGTTATTTGTTTCGCAGATCATTGATCTTAAAATTCCTGTGGTACTTGCGCTCAGTATGATGGATATCGCGAAAAGCAAGGGCATCGAGATCAATATCCCTGAACTTGAACGCGAGCTTGGTGTAGCCGTTATATCAATCAACCCAAGGAAGAATCGTGGTATTCCCCAGCTTAAAAAAGCAATTGAACAAACTGCCAATCAACTTTACAGAGCACCGGTTTTTGATTTTGTGAACAGTGAAGCGCTTGCCAATGAAGCGGTGCGCGAAGTGAAGGCGCTTATCCCGGGCATGAGCAATTATAAGGCGATCCACTACCTGATCAATCACGAATCATTCGCGCTTGAAGATCACGTGCAGGAAAAGATCGAAGCTATCGAGCAAAAACACAAGTTCAACCACACCAAGGTACAGGCAGATGAAATTCTGCAACGTTACCAGCGTATCGGCTCCATACTGAAACAGTCTGTTACGGAACCGAACCCGATGCAACAGAAATTATTTACTGACAGGCTCGATGATATTCTTCTTCATCGCACCTGGGGTTACCTGATTTTGCTCGGCGTGTTGACTTTGTTGTTCCAGAGTATGTTCTTCCTTGCCGAATACCCGATGAAC
Source organism: Flavitalea sp. (assembly GCA_040508255.1). GTDB lineage: Bacteria > Bacteroidota > Bacteroidia > Chitinophagales > Chitinophagaceae > DATHKG01. Next base: position 4,719 of record JBEVNF010000095.1, on the reverse strand, counting down.
TTTATCGAGTGGATTTTTGGAGAAGCTGGCGGATGGGTTGCAGGCGTGTTACCGGAAACCTGGTGGAGCGATCTGCTGGTAAATGGTATCATCGCAGGTCTTGGCGGGATCGTGGTGTTTATCCCGCAGATCATGATCCTCTTTGGCCTTGTCACCATACTTGAAGACACAGGCTACATGGCGCGCATCAGCTTCCTGACGGATAAGCTTATGCGAAAAGTGGGTTTAAACGGTAAAAGTGTGATGCCTATGATCAGCAGCTTCGCCTGTGCCGTGCCGGGTATCATGAGTGCCAGAAATATTGAAAACAAGAAGGAACGTTTGCTTACCATACTCGTTACACCGTTGATGAGCTGCAGCGCGCGTTTACCGGTTTATATAATTCTGATCAGTCTTGTAATTCCCAAAACCACCGTGTTTGGCATCTTTGGTCTTCAGGGTCTTGTGATGCTTGGTTTATATCTTCTTGGGATCGTAATGGCGCTGGTGGTGAGTTATGTTGCAAAGTTCTTTATCAATATTAAAGAGAAAAGTTTCTTTATTCTTGAACTCCCTGTTTACCGCGCGCCGAGATGGAAGAATGCACTGATCACAATGGTTTCAAAAGCAAAGATCTTTGTTCTGCAGGCTGGTAAAGTAATTATGGTCATCAGTCTTATTCTCTGGGTATTGAGTACCTATGGACCGTCTGACAGGATGAATGCTGTTGAAACAAAATACGCTGAACTGATCGCAGCGAATCCATCACAGGAAGAAGAACTTAATAACGAAAAAACTACAGCACTTCTTCAAAACTCTTATGTTGGAATTATGGGTAGCGCTATTGAGCCCGCTATCCGTCCGCTTGGCTACGACTGGAAGATTGGTATAGCCCTGATCACCTCATTTGCTGCACGCGAAGTATTTGTAGGAACCATGGGTACCTTATACAGTGTAGGTTCAGATGCCGATGAAAACAGTACACCCCTCCGTGATAAAATGCAAGCAGCAACACGCGAAGACGGAAGCAAGGTTTACACACTTGCAACAGGTGTTTCGCTGATGATCTTTTACGTTTTTGCGATGCAGTGCATGAGTACACTCGCAATAGTAAAGCGCGAAACCCGCAGCTGGAAATGGCCGTTGATACAGCTGGCTTATATGACGGGGCTGGCTTATGTGCTTAGTCTTGTAGCTTACCAGATCTTAAAATAACCAATTTGACAATAGTTTGTGAGTCCCGCCAATTGTGCGGGACTTTCTCATTTTCGTAACTTCGCCGCATGATATCACCTGATCAGGCAATACAGGAAACACAAAGCTGGATCGTTAATGTTGTGGCAGGTTGCAACTTCTGCCCTTTTGCTGCGCGCGAAGTAAAGCTTGATTCGATCCATTATCGTGTTACCGATTTTGTAAAACCGGGACCAATTTTGCAGGCATTGCTTGATGAATGCAGGCTACTGGATACCGACCCTGCTGTAGAAACAGGTTTTGTTATCATCACCGAAGGATATCAGGACTTCGAAGACTATCTCGATCTTGTTGAGCTCGCTGAAAAATTATTAAAGAAGGAAAAATATGAAGGTGTTTATCAGGTTGCAAGCTTTCATCCTGAATATCGGTTCGAGGGTGCTCCACCTGATGACCCGGCAAACTTTACAAACAGATCGATGTACCCGATGCTTCATTTGCTAAGGGAAGAAAGTATAGAGAAGGCATTGAAGACTTTTCCAAATCCTGATTCAATCCCCGAAAAGAATATTACGCTTGCGAGAAAGAAGGGCTTTGCAGCGATGGAGGCACTCAGGAGTTCCTGCAAGATCAGCTACCGGTAGTTTCAAAAGTCCACTTTCGATGTCTGCATCGAAAGTGGGACTTTATTTATTGAGCCAATTTTTCCATCCTGCTTTTCAACTTCACAGAGGCCTTTGGATTCGCAATTACCGCTTCAGCGAACCTTATCTGCTCGCTTCTGGTTAATTCTGCTATCCCTCTTTCTTCGTCTCCTAAGATCTCCTGCAACTCAGGACTCTCAAGAATCAACTGCATCAGCTCGGTTTCCAGCATTTCTTCTTCGGCAAGGTTTGCGTCTCCCCTGATTCCGAACAAAGTTTTAAAGAATGGAAAAAACACCTTGTCTTCCTTTTCTTTTGTTAACTCACCAGGTTGTGCGACAGGGATCGCCAGCGCATCGGCGGCCTGGAGAATACCGTTGCCATAGTAGGTAGCATATCCGCCATCCCATCCATTTACTTCTTTTTTTGCCGAACTGAACAATGCTTTCCGAATCGCTTCCACACGCATCCATCCTTCAGGTAGTTTCATCAGTTCATCATAATGCTTTGCATAATATAAGGCCGCTGCAGACGCGATCTGTGGTGTAGCGGAAGAGGTTCCATCTCCACGTATACTCACCACTTCGTGTTTTTTATAACTTGCCCATGGCACATTTGGAGTAAATGCAGCCAGTGATGAACCCATCAATGACTTCGGACCATAGTTTCCTTCCATGATACTGAAACTACCTTCACCCTTTGGTTTTGCATAAGGCGAAAGATCATGTGTTACACCACAGGCCGCTATTACACGATTAAATCGCGCAGGATAGATTAGCGTTCTTGCAGGTAGTTTATTGAAATTGTTTCCGGCTGCAGTCACTATCACAATTCCTTTTTCATAGGCAGCATTTACCATATCCGCCCATGCACCTGATGCAACGCCACCCATACTCATTGTAACAACGTGCACACGTTTTGATTCATCAGGAAATAATTCATTAACGAGATAATCAAGTGCCTTTACAAAAGCCGAAGATTTCATCAGCACTACCGACTTTGCTATGCGTATCGGAACGATCTCTACTTTATGATACAACCCGATATAATCATCAAACTCAAGTACAGGAAATGACATTTTTGTTCCTGCGAGTATGCTTAAAGTTCCGGTACCATGACCGGGCATCTTCAGTGTTCCTGAAGCAAGCGGATCAACGGCACTGTTCCAGTTGTCCTGCTCATCATCCACAAAATTTCTTTCCAGATCTTTACGGATGATCGTTGCAGGTGTTGACAGATGTTCAGGTGAATATCCGGTATCAAAATGCGCGATCCTGATCGTATGTGTTGAAGGCATGGCGGCAACTTCGAGTCTTGCCTTCAATAATTGAGAGTATTGATCGCCAAGATGCCAGAAACCTCGTTTTTCAGGATGTGGCCAGTATTCAATGTATTCATTGGGATCTGTTTCGGAACCACCTCTCGTGGTGATCTCTTCTTCGTAGTCGAAATACGTCGCGCCGGAGTTTACTTCTGGTTCTGCGAAAGACACGTCGGGATTTGAGTTGAGTGCTTCGTGTGCATCATCCCATGGATTCTTTGTTGCTGCTTCTGGTTCTGCAAAAGCGATGGGTTGTTTTCCCGGGATAACGATCTGGTTAGCCGGATCGCGGGATGTTGTTTTTGTGCGGAGGATAAGTCTGGTTGGCATGTTGCGTTGTTTGAATTTGCTTGAAAGGGAAAGCTAGAGTGTGCTCATGGCTTTTTCATTGTTGAAATAATTCAAGTGATCACAAGCCGTATACAAAACCTCCGGCTTTGTTTTCCAGTCACCGGCATTTAGCAGCTCAACGATACTTTTATTGGTGACAGCAATATCATTGGCTTCTTTAAATAAAAACGTATCAAGTGCATCATAAGCACCACGCTTGCGTAGTCGTGTAAACAATCTTGTAATTAAAGAAGCCGTAGCTTCATACTTTGGTATGATCTCCTTTGTATTACCCGCAACGATCACATAAGGAATACCGGGATCAGTGCCATCATTAAGCAGGCCGTAGATGCCGGTTTTGATATCCATCTGTTTCAATGAGATTTGTGTACCACCAACAACCTTACCCGCAAGATTCAACACAAACATCCAGGGTTTTAAAAATGCCGCTCCATTCATTGCATAGGTGAGCAGGGATTCAGCCATGTCGCGCACATCAGCCCAGGGCGTACCATTGTTCGGAGTGCCGAACATGAACAGTTTATTTACAACCTTGCTTCCGCCAAGCTTCTCAATAAACCATCGACTCACGAGTCCACCCATGGAGTGCGCAGCAATGGTTATCTTCTTTCCACTGCCATCAGCTATGCCAACATCTGCAAGACGTTGTTTCAGCAATGCTGAGTTCTCTTCAATTTTTGTATTGAGATTTTCGTAATCAAATGAAAGAACAAGATCAAACTTTTTGGAAAGCGGCGTATCGGCAAATCTTGTCTTCACCGATTTCAATATAGACTCTGTATCACCAATGATACCATGAATAAATACAATGATGTTGGTGGAGGACGCAACTGCAGCTTTTACAGTCTCGGTATCACTGTTATAGTTAACCGAAAGATCCTCGCTTACTGTTGATATTGCAAGTCTTGGATATCCATATTTCAATCCAAGTGTTTTACCCAATACTTTTTGAAAATAAATTTTGATGGATCCTGTCAAACTCCTTGATGAGATAAGTGGAGTGACCGCAGTAGGGTCAGGAAGTGTTTCGATAATGATATCACCTGTTGCGTTACCAAAACCAAGCGGGAAATATAAACCTGTTGCAGCATCGAAACCAACAGGTACAACATCTGTGACGTCAGCGTGCCCGGTTTTCAGCACAAGCGGATTTTCCGGTGTCACTGAAGCCTGTTGCTGTACATCGGTCAACTCGAGAATGTCAACCTGGTCTGTTGATCGTGTACCGGA
>JBEVNF010000089.1:0-25559 GCA_040508255.1 Flavitalea sp. | reverse complement strand
AGATAAGCACCACTCAGAACCGGCACTTCTGCCGTGGTGTTTTCATCCAGGTGCCCCACGTAATACTGTGCAAATAACTTCGACTCAGGAAATGCTTTTGCAAGACCCGCCATTTTTGTAAATGAAACCCAAGTACCTGGAAAACCACGCTTGGATTCAGGAAGAAATTTTCCCCGGCCATCAATCATCCGGATCCCGGATGCGCCGAAATTATCGGCGGATTCTGCAAACCGTACATGATTTAAAAGGCAATCTTCCGGGATCATGGTGTCTGGATTGAGGTACAGAATGTACTCTCCAGTTGCTTTTTCGAGCAACTGGTTATTTGCTTTCCCAAAACCAAGGTTTGTACCGGAAGAAAAAAAACTGATCTTGTCACCGAAAAGCATTGGCAGATAAACCGCGGAGTTGTCGGCCGAAGCATTGTCGAACACCAGGATTTCCGTTTGCCAGGCAGGTTTATGGTGTTGCATAACCTCAGCAGCTTTCAGTACCGACCACACACAGTGCTCCGTGAAATAACAAACATTGTAATTGACAATAAGCACTGACAGCTTCATGATGAACGAATTACGCAGTTTTTGACGATATGGCAAAGACCGGATCAATGACAAAAGCTAGCTGGTGTCTCCATTTTAACAATATAAATTTGGGACTATGACCTCGCTATCGATACATTTGCATCTTTCAATCTATTTTTTGTGACTATTTCATTTAAACAATTCGAAAAGATTTCAAAGGCACTGGGTGATGCTAACCGGCTGAAAATCCTGTTCTTTATAGCTAACAAAGGTGGCTGTGGACAATGTTCGGATATCCAGAATGTGGTAGACCTGGCCCAGCCCTCGATCTCTCACCACATCAAAATCCTGGTTGAATCAGGTTTGATCGAACCGGAAAAGGAAGGCAGAAATCATAAATATACAATGAGCGAAGAGGTACTCGACCAGTACATCGGCATGCTGAATCAACTGAAAAAATAGTAAAGCTATTTTTTTAACTAAAAACATCGAAACTTTTAAATATATAGATATATGAATAAACATTTGTTCACTACATATCAGCTGGGGGGCGTGACGCTTAAAAATCGGATTCTGATGGCTCCAATGACACGTTCACGCGCAATTGGAAATCTGCCAAACGCTATGATCGCGAAATATTATGGTCAGCGTGCCTCAGCAGGTCTGATCATTTCGGAAGGTGTGGCGCCTTCGGCTAACGGTCTCGGATATACGAATACTCCCGGGATCTTCACTCCTGAACAGGTGAACGAGTGGAAACAGGTTACGCACCAGGTGCACAAATCAGGGGGAAGGATTTTCGCGCAACTGATGCACAGCGGTCGTATTGCACACCAGTCGAATCTGCCAACCGGTGGTGTGGTATTGGCGCCTTCAGCAGTACCGGCAAACGGGCAGATCTGGACCAAAGACGGGATGATTGATTTCTCACGTCCCAAAGCCATGTCTGTTGCGGAAGTACAAAACACAACAAAAGAATACGTGGAAGCTGCAAAGAATGCAATTGAAGCGGGCTTCGACGGTGTGGAATTGCATGGTGCAAACGGATATCTGCTGGAGCAGTTTCTTTCACCATTCAGCAACCTCCGTACTGATGAATATGGTGGATCCGTTGAAAACCGCAGCCGTTTTGTGATTGAAACTGTTGTCGCAGTCAGTGCCGCAATTGGTGCAGACAAAGTTGGGATCCGCTTCTCACCATACAGTGCGTACAATGATATGCCTGCTTATTCTGAAACCAGCGATACATATTTACATCTTGCTTCAAAATTGAATGAGATCGGAATTGCATACCTGCATATCGTTGAAAACAGTGATGGGTTGATCCCGGTTTCACTGAAGAAAGAAATCGGTAAGAGGTTTACACAAACCATCATTCTTGCGGGAAATTACACCCGCGAACGTGCAGAAGATGATATCAAATCCGGCCTGGCAAATCTCATTGCGTTTGGTCGTCCGTTTATAAATAATCCTGATCTGGTTACAAGGTTCCGTAACAACTGGCCGTTGGCGGATAACCTGGATGCTTCAACATTCTTCAGTTCAGATGAGAAGGGTTTTGTTGATTATCAGCCTTATCTGGAGACGGCGATTTTGGTTTAATCCCGCCGCGGCCGATGACTCCCCTCCTTTACAAGGAGGGGAAATTGACTATATTCGCGCCATGTTAAAAGAAGCCCTCATGAGCGCCACCGAAGCGGGTGCGAAAGTGATGCAATACTACTTCAACAGCAAGGAGTTGAAGGTTAGCAACAAGGAAGGAATCAATAACCTTGTTACAGAAGCCGATCATGCTTCGGAAAAAGCGATAATCGAAACCGTGAAGGAATTTTTTCCGGGTCACTTTATCCTCAGTGAAGAATCCGGCGAGATCATCACGGACTCAGAATACAAATGGATCATCGATCCGATTGATGGTACAGTGAACTACGCACATGGTATTCCCATCTGCTGTGTTTCGATAGGAATTGAGCAGCATGGCAAAATGGTCATGGGGGCGGTTTACAATCCGTTCCTCAAAGAATTTTACTTCGCAGAAAAAGGAAAAGGGTCTATGCTTAATGGCACGGGCATCAGCGTTAGCGCTGTAAGCACGGTGATGGATTCTTGCCTGGTTACCGGTTTCCCCTATACTTATCTCGATACAAAGAATGGTCCGCTGGAATGTTTTGAAAGATTCATCCGTCGCGGTGTTCCTGTCAGAAGACTTGGCTCAGCGGCCATGGATCTTTGCTGGGTAGCTTCAGGGAAATTCGATGGGTTCTACGAGCATAAACTACAGGCCTGGGACAGTGCGGCAGGTTACCTGATCGTTGAAGAGGCAGGAGGAAAAGTTACAGGTTTCCAGGGCGAGACCTATTCACCCTATCAGCCACATATACTGGCAACAAACGGCGCGATCCATGATGAGATGCTAAAATGGATCTCTAACACCCATGAATAACCGCAGTTGAACAACCCTTAATTGAATTGAAATGTCAGATAACAGAACAGAGATAGCTTCGCTTGGGGAATTTGGTCTTATCAAATACCTCACACAAAATATAGAAATACAGAATGCCTCTACCATACTTGGAGTTGGCGATGATGCAGCGGTGATCGATCATTTCGGCAAACAAACCGTTATCACAACCGATCTGCTTGTTGAAGGAATTCATTTTGATCTGATGTACACTCCGCTCAAGCATCTGGGTTACAAGAGCGTGGTTGTAAACCTCAGCGATATCTATGCGATGAATGCAACTCCTACGCAGATCACACTCAGCATAGCATTCAGTAACAGGTTCAGCCTTGAAGCTCTCCAGGAATTTTATGAAGGAGTTTATGCTGCCTGCGAGAAATATGGTGTTGACCTCATTGGTGGTGACACCAGTTCTTCACAGAAAGGTTTCATGATCTCGGTTACAGCAATCGGGGAAGTAACACCAGATAAATTTGTAAAAAGAAGCACCGCTCAAAAAGGCGATCTGCTCTGCTGCAGTGGTTACCTTGGTTCGGCCTATGTTGGTTTGCTTTTCCTTGAGCGTGAAAAGCAGATTTATCTTGAAAATCCAAAGGTTCAGCCGGACCTTGAGGGCGAAGATTATGTGATCGGAAAATTGTTAAAACCCGAAGCGAGAAAGGATATTATTGAATTCTTTGAGAAGTCAAATCTTACCCCAACCGCAATGATGGATGTGAGCGATGGTCTCAGTTCAGAGATTCTTCATATCTGCGAACAGAGCCAGCTTGGCGCTGTGATCTATGAAGATAAAATACCAATTGAAGACAGGATGAAGCAGGCGGCTTATAAATTTGAGCTCGATCCTACAGCCTGTGCGCTCAGTAGTGGTGAAGATTATGAATTGCTTTTCACCATTCCACAATCCGAATACGATAAACTCGTTCTAAACGAGGAGATCAGTGTGATAGGTTACATGACCGAAGCAAGCGAGGGAACACATATTATTACAAAAGGTGGCAAAAAACATCAGCTGACCGCCCAGGGCTGGAACGCGTTCAAGCAAACAAATTGATCCTGAATCACATATACCGGTCCGTCTTTACTGTTTCGCTGTGTTTTGCATTGGCGATCTTTGCTTCATCCTGCGGCACAACCCGCAGGGGATTTGTGCCTGAGCAAAAGTTCACGGCCACTCAGCTGCAGAAAGATTATACCGTTTTCAGGAACATTCTTGAAGAAACTCATCCGAGTCTTTATTGGTTCACATCAAAAGATAGTATGGACTACTATTTTGATGAAGGTTACAGAAAGATCAGTGACTCCATGACGGAGCGCGAATTTCGCACCTTGCTGAGCTTTGTCGTTTCAAAAATGAAATGTGGGCACACTGCGGTTCGATACTCACAGGCATACTCTGCCTATCTTGATACAGCCCATCTCAAAATTTTCCCCGTGAGTATCAAGGCCTGGGGAGATACAATTGCTGTAACGGGCAACCTTAACCGAAATGATTCATTGCTTAGGAGGGGGACAATCATCACCGCGATCAATGGCGTACCTGCAGCAAAACTGATCGATACTATTTTCAATTACCTGTCTGCCGATGGAAATGCCATCACCGGCAAATACCAGGCGATCAGCAACAGGGGAAACTTCGGCGCCTTCTATAAAAATGTATTCGGATTACCGGATACGCTTGAGTTTAGTTTTTACAACAGGAGTAATCTCGGGCAAACAGCAAGGATTCCAGCTTACGATCCTTTGCGTGATACTGGCGACAAGAGACCGCCACTGGAAAGAAAGAGACCAAGCCGCGAAGAAGAAAAAGTGATCGTTATGCAATCAGCAAGAAATGTGCAGGTTGATACAACACTTCGTTCTGCTTTTATGACGGTGAATACTTTTTCAAGGGGGCATCGTCTCAAAAAGTTTTTCCGCAAAAGCTTTCGAGTAATTGATCACATGGATCTGAAATATCTTGTGATCGATGTTCGTACAAATGGCGGAGGTGATGCAAGCAATTCAACTTTCCTTACACGCTATCTTATTGATAAAAATTTTAAGATCGCAGATTCACTCTATGCTGTAAGAAGATCGAGCAAATACAGCAAGTACATAGAAATGCAGTCGATGTATTGGTTCATGATGCAGTTTATCACGCACAAAAAACGTGATGGTAAATATCATTTTGGATACCTGGAACGACATGTTTTCAGGCCAAAAAAGAAACATCATTTCAACGGCGAAATCTATCTGCTCACCGGGGGAAACTCATTTTCAGCAACTGCTCTGTTTGCAAAAAAACTCCAGGGACAATCAAACGTAACCATTGTTGGTGAAGAAACTGGTGGCGGTGCATATGGCAATTCTGCATGGATGCTGCCTGATGTAACATTACCGGTAACAGGGGTACGGTTCAGTCTTCCGAAATTCAGGCTGGTTATGGATCAGGAAGCGGTTGCCGGGGGGCGTGGTGTAATGCCTGATATTGAAGTGCCGCCAACCGTTGAATCTATCCGTCGTGGCGTGGATCCCAAAGTGGAAGCGATCAAGGATATCATCCTGGGAAAAATGTACAGTACTGGTCCGGCAACACACCAGGCTTCTTCAGATCACAGGTAAATCAACTTATTACCCTGATCACATTATAATCATCATCCATCACAACAAACTGGGCGAGATAGTTTTCTTGGATCTTACCTATCTGCATTTCTTTCAGCAGTAACTGACCAGGATATTGGGAAGCCATACGCAGAGATTCTTCAAGACAAATTCCTACCCTTTCAATTCCGTTCTTCACGCATTTGATCATTGTTAATGCAGATCCGCTCAGGGTTCCGTCAGGAAGCGTGAACCGGTCTCCCTTAAACACATGCGGATAAAGTGCATCCTTTGTTTCAGTAACTGCATCTGTGATATAAAATAATCTTTCTTCCATAACGGTCTTGGCTACGCGAACTGCAGCGAAATCAACATGCACGCCGTCGCAGACGATGCTGCTCATCGCATTTGCATCATTGAAGATGGCGCCCACAACACCTGGTGCTCTATGCTGAAACCCCGTCATGGCATTGAACAAATGTGTTGCAACAGGGATTCCTTTTCCAAAAGCTGCCTGGGCTTCTTCATAGGTCGCATTGGTATGACCCGCTGAAACAACCATGATATTTTCACAAAGAAAAGCAAGAACATCATCGGGACATAATTCAGGAGCGATCGTGATCATCTTGATAACATCGCCACCCTTTTCGATCAGCATCTTAACTTCTTCGGAAGTTGGTGGCTTTATAAGCGATTCAACATGAGCTCCTTTTTTTGCCGGATTGAGATAAGGACCCTCAAGATGCAGACCCAGCAAGCCTTTGCCACCGCTCTGCCAATAGGCGCGCACAGCTTCGATGGAACGCAGCATCACATCCATCGTATTGGTTGCAACAGTGATCATGAAATGAGAAGCACCGCCGGTAAGGCAATATTCATAAGTGCGTTGGATGGATTCGGTACCGGGATCTTCTGAAAACATCTTTCCATTGCCACCGTAAATCTGCAGATCTATAAAGGCCGGGGCTACATTTTCTCCACCCAGGTCAATTTTCGTGTATCCATGAGGGATAGCATCCACATCAACAACATCAGTAATAATTCCTACATCTGTCAGTACTGCTTTTCCTTCCTCAAAACTTTCACCGGTAAAAAACTTTGCGTTTGTATAAGCTGTTGGCATAATCGTTTGTTTCGCGGATAACACCGCAACTTTAAGTCTGTATCAGGAATTCATCTCCGTCGTTAAGAAAAGGCAGTTTTGTTCTGACCTCTTCCAATTTTGATTTTTCCAGGTTGATACTGTGAATGATCTCGTCATGTGCTTTCGTAAAAAGGATTTCACCCATCGGATCAATCACCATACTATCGCCACTATGATATATTCCGTTTCCATCATTACCCACACGGTTAACACCAATTACATAAGATTGGTTCTCGATGGCTCTTGCCTGTAACAATGTTTTCCAGGCGAGGTTCCGGCGCTCCGGCCAGTTTGCGACGTAGATCAGCACGTCATATTCGGCCTGTTTCGGATCCCGTTCTGAGGGAGGTATACCAACCTCATCCATTGATGAGTCTGATTGTCGCGCCCAAACAGGAAAACGGAGATCATAACAAACCTGCAGATTAATTTTCCAGCCTTTTACTGATGCTATCAATCTTTTGCTGCCGGCACTAAAGCGCTCATGTTCTCCGGCATATGCAAAAAGATGACGTTTATCGTAGTAACCAGATTGTCCGTTGGGAAGCATCCAGATCAGCCTGTTGAAATACGAACCATTTTCTTCAATGATCAGGCTTCCCGTGAGAATGATGCGAAACGCTGCCGACATCTTTTTCATCCAGCTAACGGTAGGTCCATCCATTGTTTCAGCAAGCTTCGCCGGGTTCATACTAAAACCGGTATTAAACATTTCCGGCAACACCACGATTTCTTTGCCTGATGGCAGGGCACGTAGTTTGTCTTCGAACATCCGCAGATTCTGTTCTTTGTCTTCCCAATGAAGGACCGATTGAATTAAACTCACATTTAATGTAGACATCTACCTCAAAAATACGGGATGTCTCATATTTGTGACCGGTTTAAGGAAGCGCTGTTAATTTTTTTGAAATCAGTAATAATGGTAAGTTGAATTAGCTGCATGTTATTAGCTTTGAGTGCATTAAAAAATCTCCGGATTATTTTAATCAATTCCTGATTGTGGTATTTGTTAGATTTGGTACTCACTTTTTTCTTACTGCCAACGGTCGCTTCCATTCACGGTAATTAAATTCCAGAGCATATTTGTGCCCGTTTATTTGTTTTTAAATGACTAGACAATTTTTCAAAGGCCTGTTAATACTGGGTTTGGTAACCGGTATCAACAGTGCGGAGGCTCAGGTTCTATCAATGGATGAAGCTTTGCAGACTGCGGTGAATAATTACCGGACAATAAAAGCAAAGCAGAATTATCTCGAATCATCAAAGGCAACGGAGCGTCAAACCAAACGCGATCAGTTGCCAAATCTCACAGTAGCAGCGCAGCAGGACTACGGAACCGTAAACGGACAGAATGGTCCCCTGTATGGGTTTGGTGGCTTTGGTGTTGCTTCTTCAGGTCTTCCTTTACCCGCTCAAAACTGGCATGCTGCGTTTGGTGCGTTGTACCTTGCTAACTTTAGCTGGGACTTCTTTGCATTCGGTCGTTTGCGTGATCGTGTTGCTGTAGCAGCAACGGTTGTGAAGCGCGACTCTGCCGATTTTCAGCAGGAACTGTTTCAGCACCAGGTTCGTGTTGCAGGAGCATATCTTAACCTGCTGGCTGCACAACGCATCACGCGATCACAACAGAATAACCTCGAAAGAGCTGATACATTCAGACTCGTGGTTACGGCGCGTGCAAAAAACGGTCTGATCGCGGGTGTGGATTCTTCGCTTGCAAATGCAGAATATTCAAATGCAAAGATCCAGCTTACGAGAGCGTTTGACACAGAGCAGGAAATGGCGAACCGGCTTTCCGTATTAATGGGTGTGCCTTATAAGGATTACCTGGTTGACACGGTTTACATCACCCGGATCCCTTCGATACTTGATCAGCCGGTGAATGCTCCGCAGGACCATCCCGTGCTGGAATTTTATCGCCGGCGGATCGATGTAAGCGATGCACAGGCGAAATACTTCCGTAAGCTCGGGCTCCCTACATTTTCAATGTTCAGCGTTTACCAGACCCGTGGTTCCGGTTTCGGATCAAACTATGCGCAGGATCAGTCCGCCTATACACACGATTATCTTGACGGCATCAAACCTGTGAGAAGCAACTACCTGCTTGGTCTCGGGGTAACCTGGAACCTGACCAATCCATTACGGGTACGGGAACAGGTTGCCGCTCAGAAATTTACTTCTGCAGCGCTCAGGGATGAACTGGAACTTGCAGATCAGCAGATCAAGGCACAAGTTGCACTTTCTGAAACCAAGATCGCAAACGCATTAAAGAATTACCAGGAAGCACCGAAGCAGGTTAACGCCGCATCAAGTGCATACCTGCAGCGAACGGTACTCTACAAAAATGGTCTTACCAATATAGTTGATGTAACACAGTCTCTCTATACATTGAACCGTGCTGAAACAGACAGGGACATTGCATATAATAATGTCTGGCAGGCTTTTCTTCTGAAAGCTGCTGCCAGCGGCGATTTCCAGTTGTTCATAAATGGATTAAAAACGAACTGATCGTATAAGTTATGGGATTAATAAAAAGTGCACTGCGTAGTCCGATTTCAATATTGGTGCTTGTTGCAGGTATGTTGTTTTTCGGGATCGGGGCTATAAGAAGCGTTAAGGTAGATATCTTCCCTTCGATGAATCTGCCGGTGATCTATATTTCTCACCCCTTCGGCGGATACACTCCAAACCAGATGGAGGCGCTGTTTGGTAAGCAATATGTAAACATCCTTTTGTTTGTAAATGGTATCAAGGCCATCGAAACAAGAAACATTCAGGGTCTTACCCTGATGAAACTTACCTTTTATCCGTCCACAAATATGGCGCAGGCTGCGGCAGAATTGTCGTCCTTCTGTAACCGGGTTCAGGCGGTGTTCCCCCAGGGATCGAACCCGCCATTTATCATTCGTTTCGATGCTTCCACACTTCCTGTTGGCCAGCTTGTTTTGAGCAGCGAAACAAAATCGAATAATGAACTCGCAGATCTTGCAAACGTTTATGTCCGGGCATCCTTTACTTCCATCCCGGGGCTTGTGGCCGCACCGCCATTCGGTGGTAACGTGCGTACCATCCTGATCAAAGCGGATCCGGTATTGCTGCGTTCACATAATATGACACCCGATCAGCTTGTGGAAGCGCTGAGGCTGAACAACCAGACCACGCCCTCCGGTAATGTTCGTATCGGCGACAAAAATTATATCACCCCTACGAATACACTTATCAAAAATGTGAAGGACTTTGAAAACATCCCGCTTTTTAAAGGCGGTGTTCAGAACCTTTATCTCAAAGATGTAGCGGTAGTGGAAGATGGTGCGGACCAAACCGCTGGTTATGCGCTTGTAAATGGTAAACGATCTGTCTATCTCAACATCGCAAAATCTGCTGATGCATCCACATGGGAAGTGGTTCAGAATCTGAAAGCAAGTCTTCCAAGATTCCAGGCCCAACTTCCGGAAGATGTAAAGCTGTCGTATGAGTTCGATCAGTCTACCTATGTAATGAACGCCGTTGAAAGTCTTTTAACGGAAGGTGCAATAGGTGCGATCCTTACTGGTCTCATGGTGCTGATGTTCCTGGGGGATGCGCGTGGTGCATTGATCGTGATCCTGACGATCCCGACATCGGTGATCTCCGGGGTTTTGTTCCTTCAGTTGTTCGGGCAGACCATCAATATTATGACGCTGAGTGGTCTTTCACTTGCGATCGGTATCCTGGTGGATGAATCGACGGTAACCATTGAAAATATTCACCAGCACTTTGATATGGGCAAGCCGAAAGCGCTTGCGATCTGGGATGCCTGCCGGGAGATCGCGTTTCCAAAACTGCTGATCCTGTTTTGTATCCTGGCGGTATTTGCACCGGCGTTTACCATGTCAGGTATTCCTGGATCATTGTTCCTTCCGCTTGCATTGGCAATCGCATTCTCAATGGTCACGTCCTATCTTCTCTCACAAACCTTTGTTCCGATCCTTGCCAACTGGCTCATGAAGAACAAGCATGCGAAAGAAAGGCCGGCTTCAGAATTTGTTGGTCCTGATCGCGCGAAACATGAAGCCGAAGCAAAACACGCGATGGCTTCAAAGCTTGACAGCGATGGCAATGGCAAGGTCACCGGATTTGAAAGATTCCGTGCGCGGTACCTGCGATTTGTGAAAAGGATGATGCCTTACAAAAAGATCATCGTTGGTGCATACGTGTTATTTGCAATTGGTGGAGCCGCGTTATTATTAATGAACACTGGTCGTGACGTACTTCCAAAAGTGAACAGCGGACAGTTTCAATTAAGATTGCGTGCGCCAGATGGTACAAGGATCGAAAGAACAGAACAACGTCTCGTAGAGGCAATCGGCGTTCTTGAAGGATTGGTTGGAAAAGAAAATATTGGTATCACTTCATCTTATATCGGTGCGCACCCTGCATTGTTTTCCGTGAGTCCTATCTATCTCTTCATGAGTGGTCCACAGGATGCAGTATTGCAGGTGAGCATGAAACATGGCTTCCATGAAAAGATCGATGCGCTGAAAGAACGGTACCGTAAAAAACTTACGGAAGTTATGCCTGAGGTGAGACTGTCGTTTGAACCGATCGAACTTACAGATAAGATCCTCAGCCAGGGTTCGCCAACACCGGTTGAAGTACGTTTATCCGGTCGTAACAAACAGCAGAACGAACAATATGCAAACAAACTGATAGCGGAGCTGAAGAAAGTTGATTATCTGCGTGATATCCAGATTGCGCAATCAACAAAATATCCTGCATTGAATATTACTGTTGACCGCGTTCGCGCAGCTCAGCTTGGTGTTGATATGTCAGATATCTCAAGATCCCTGATCGCTTCAACATCTTCATCGCGTTACACTGAAAAGAATCAGTGGATCGATGAAAAGGCAAATCTAACCTATAGTGTCCAGGTGCAGGTTCCGGAAAACCAGATGACAAGCATTCAGAGTATCGGAGAGATCCCGGTTCTCAGAAACGGGTCACGTCCGGTCCTGAGCGATGTTGCAACCATTACTCCAGATACAACTTATGGAGAGAACGATAACCTGGGTTCCATGCCATTCCTTTCTGTAACCGCAAACCTGCATGAGAAGGATCTGGGCTCGGCAACGGAAGCTGTGGCACGGGCAATCAAGAACCTTGGTAAATTACCAAGAGGTCTTACCGTTGAGGCAATCGGTCTCAGCACTGTATTGACTGAAACACTCGACAGTCTTCAGAACGGTCTGATCGTGGCGATCGTAGTGATCTTCCTGATGCTTGCTGCAAACTTCCAGTCATTCAAGGTTTCGTTTGTGATCCTGACTACGATCCCTGCGGTTGTGCTTGGAGCATTGATCATGCTTAAACTCACAAACTCAACCCTGAACCTGCAATCATATATGGGTATAATTATGTCCGTTGGTGTATCGATCGCGAATGCCGTACTTCTGATCACTAATGCGGAATCACTACGTAAACTTTCAGGTGATGCAATTGCTTCGGCGAAAGAAGCAGCGGCACTCCGGATCCGTCCGATCCTGATGACGAGTCTTGCGATGGTGGTTGGTATGATACCGATGGCTGCCGGATTTGGAGAAGGTGGTGATCAGGCCTCTCCGCTTGCGAGAGCGGTGATTGGTGGATTGATTGCGTCTACCTTTGCTACTTTGATAGTGTTACCATTGGTGTTCTCGTGGGTACAGAAGAATACCACCACCCAATCCGTATCGCTTGATCCGGAGGATAAGGAGAGTAAATTCTATGTGGGCGAAGCTTAAACCAGGCGTTCAAATGAAAACAACAACAATTAAAACCCTGATAAAGGGAGATCAAATACTGACAATGGCGAACAAATCATTTATAGTACTAAGAACTGCAATTTCAAGTGTGGCACTTGCTTCTTTACTTGCTTCCTGTGGCGGCGAAGGCAAGGCGGAAGAAAAAAAGGAAACGCCCGTTGCGGAAGCGCCAGCTGCCCGTGAAGTGGTGATTCTTAAAAAAGAAAAACTGTCTTCCAATTTCCGCAGTCCCGGCGAACTCATCGCATTTCAACAGGTTGACCTATACGCAAAGGAAGCAAGCTTTGTAAAAAAACTTTATGTGGACGTAGGTTCGGTTGTGAAAGCAGGTCAGTTGCTTATCACGATGGATGCACCCGAGATCAGTTCAAGACTTGCCGCAGCTCAGTCAAGGATCAAATCTTATGAAGCGATCTACCAGGCGAGCAAATCGAACTACGATCGTTTATACCAGACAAGCCAGACTCCCGGAACAATTTCTCCGAATGATCTGGAGCAGGCTGAAGCCAGGAAAAACTCTGACCTTGCGCAACTCGATGCTGCAAGATCCGCTTACAAAGAGATCACTGTTACACAGGGATATCTTGAAATCCGCGCACCATTTGCCGGTGTGATCAGTAC
Source organism: Flavitalea sp. (assembly GCA_040508255.1). Lineage (GTDB taxonomy): Bacteria > Bacteroidota > Bacteroidia > Chitinophagales > Chitinophagaceae > DATHKG01. Next base: position 12,449 of record JBEVNF010000089.1, on the reverse strand, counting down.
AAGAAATGTAAACCCCGGTGCCTTTGTGGGTCCTTCCGGGAAAGGTTCTGAATTTCCGCTATTTACCGTGCAACAGCAGGACCGGCTGAGGCTTGTTGTTTCCGTTCCGGAAGCATATACTGGTTTTCTCCGCAACCTGGATGATGTGAACTTTACCGTTAGATCGAAGCCTGATGAAAAGTTTAAGGCAAAGATTGCACGTCTTGCCGGTGCTTTGGATTCACGTTTAAGATCTGAACGTGTTGAAATGGATGTAATAAACAAGGATAAAAAATTGTTACCCGGCATGATTGCCGAGGTAGATATCCCGATGCCTGCGCGCGACAGTTCATTCGTGGTTCCAACAACTGCGATTGTAAGTTCACAGGAAAAGGTGTTTGTGATCCGTGTTAAAGACAACAAGGCTGAATGGGTTCCGGTTACAAAGGGACGTGATGTAGATGGAAAGTCTGAGATTTTCGGAACGCTCACAGTTGGTGACCAGGTGATCCAGAAAGCAAATGAGGAGATCAGGAACGGATCAGAAGTGAAGAATACAAAAGAGGTGAGCGGCGATGGAAAGAAATAGATAAAGCTATTATATAAAGCCAGTTTTTGTGCTGATAATTGTGTTTGTGCCGGCAATTGCCGGCACTTAGCTTTTCAGGGGGCAGCTAGAGCTTCTTCAGCGCGTCATTCACTAATTCCCGTTCGTAGCCCTTAAGCAGTAGATAATCCTGTAACTTCTTTCTTTTTGTGAATATGTTCTTTTCGCCGCGAAGATCCTCGATCCTATCATCGGCGAGTTTTTGAAAAACTGCATCGTACTGATCGCCATCGATCTCTTTGAGTCCTTTTTTGATGTTGTAGGGACTTACACCCTTTTTCTTCAATTCGTAGGTAATCTTAACCCGACCCCAGTGTTTCATCCGGAACTTTCCTCCGGCATACTGACCGGCAAAACGCTCTTCGTTCAGGTAATTTTCTTCGATCAGTCCCGAGATCAGCTCTTCCACATCATCTTTGTAAAGGCCAAGCGAATACAGTTTCTCCTTTACTTCGCTGTGGCACCGCTCCTGGTACCCGCAATAGTATTTGAGTTTCTCGAAAGCCTGCTCTTTGGTTACCGAACCCCTTGCTTTCTGTGTAAAATGAGTATGTTTCTTATTGTCTTCCACGATGATTGATACTGCAAAGTTACAATACCCGGGCCCGACTCTCCCGGTTTAAATCACTGAATTTCAGGTGGGAAAAATGGGCTGTCTTCTGTGGAAAACACTGCGATAAGTTCTTAACACACCCTATTGGTATAGTAAAAATCATTAGTTTCGCTCCAAACCAATTGTAAGATGAAGTTTATCGTTTCTTCTTCGGCGTTATTGAAACAACTGCAACAAATCAGCGGTGTGATCAATGCAAACACCGTTTTGCCGATTCTTGAAGACTTTTTGTTTGAAATCGAAAAAAATCAACTCACCGTAGTAGCGACCGATCTGGAAACTGTGATGAAAATCCGTATGGATATCGAGGCGAAGGATAACGGACGCGTGTGTATTCCGGCAAAAATTCTTATTGACTCCCTGAAAAATATTCCTGACCAGCCGCTAACTTTCAATATCGATAAAAATTACGCTATTGAGATCACAAGCGACAATGGTAAGTATAAGGTGATGGGTGAAAACCCGGACAACTTTCCAAAGGAACCGGTTTCAGATGAAACCACATCCTTTACAATGACATCATCAGCTCTTGTAACCGCTATCAATAAAACATTGTTTGCCGTATCAAGTGATGATCTTCGTCCGGCGATGACAGGTGTATTTTTCGAAATGGATAAAAAGGGCATCCAGTTCGTGGCAACAGATGCGCACCGTCTTGTAAGATATAAAAGAACTGATGTGAGCTGCCCTAAAACAGATTCACTGATCGTTCCGAAAAAGCCTTTGAACCTGCTCAAAACAGCGATGCCTGACAACCAGGATGAACTTACAATCAGTTACAACAGCAACCACCTTTTCGTAAAACATGGTACGACCCAGATGAGTTGCCGCCTGATCGATGCAAGATTTCCTGATTACAAAGTAGTTATTCCTGCAGACAACCCGTATAAACTTACTGTTACCAAAAGTGACTTCCAGGGCGCACTTCGTCGTGTAAGCATCTTCAGTAACAAGAGCACCAACCAGGTTGTGTTGAACATCCAGGGTAGTGAGTTGCAGCTTGCTGCACAGGATGTTGACTTCAGCTTTGAAGGAAACGAAAGAATGAAATGCCAGTATGATGGTGAAGATCTTCAGATCGCTTTCAATGCAAAATTCCTCATCGAATTGCTGAACGCAGCTGAAACCGCAGAGATCAATGTGGAACTTTCAACACCAACAAAGGCAGGTATTATCAAGCCAACAGATCAGGACGAAAACGAAGAACTGATGATGCTGGTTATGCCTTTGATGCTTAATAATTAATCTTTCATATTTTTATAAACACCAGGACACCCTTCAAGGTTCCTGGTTTTTTTTTTGCCGTACTTTTCATAGTTAACCGATGTTCACACAGATCCGATCATACGATAATTATATTCCTGCAAACATGATGTTATCCATGCTTGAACAGGAGGGCATCAAAGCTTATCTGCAGGATGAGCACACTGTTACAATCGATCCGATCATTTCAAATGCAATTGGTGGAATAAAACTGATGGTGTATACAGATCAGCTTGACCGTGCGATGGACCTGCTGCATGAATTTGAAGATGCTTATAAAAAAGCAGGGGCTTGTCCAAAATGCACTTCTACAAACGTGAAGTTTTTAACCGAACCGGAAACCACAAAAAACTGGCTGCAAAGCCTTGTTGATAAACTCAATGGTAAATACGGAACAGGATCCAAAGGCATCTATCATTGTTATGATTGCGGCAACGAATTTGATCTTGAATGAACAAGGTGATTAACCTTTCAGTCAACCAGCTTGTTCATTCTGATCTCAACTACTGCTGTTGTTGTTGCTGCTGTTGGATCATCTCCATATATCTTCTGTAGGAATTACTTGTTTCATCCGTCTTTATTGTTGGCTCATGACGAAGAACGGTTGTCGCCTTATCTTCAAGTAAATGACCATCTTCATAACTCACAGAAACACCTACTTCAAGTTTATGATTAGATGTGCCTTTGTAAGTTCCCCTGACAGGCGAGCAGTCATGAAAGCTGCGGCCGACTGCGAGTCTCACGTGAAGATCATTGGCCACAACATTATTGGTAGGGTCAAGACCCAGCCAGCCATAAAAAGGAATATATGCCTCAACCCAGGCATGCGTTGCGCCTTCACCACGCATCCCGTTACGGTTGGGACAAACATAACCACTGACATATCTTGCGGGTATATCAATCATTCTCAGCATTACAAGCAAAACACCTGCGAAATCCTGGCAAACACCTGCCTTTAATTTCCATACCTCATCAACAGTGCTTTCCACGCTTGTTACACCCTGGATGTATTTGAAATTCGAGTACACATAACCGTTAAGTTTTACTCCTGCCTGCAGTGGAGTCATCGACCGGCTGTCGATACCTGCAGCAACAGATTTCAATTCATCTTCAGAATCAAAATGTTCCTTTTTCAGAAAATCTATGTACGGAACTGTTGAGCGTAAAGAGCGCAACTGCTCCCACTGATCTTCGACTGCATGCGAATCCTGTGGCAATACGCGGCTATGAGTAAACACTTCGATACGCGACTCAATATTCAATTGATTGTGCGGCTCGGCGTGCATAAACGAACCAACCTCGTTGCCATAATAATCTGTATAAACATCAACAGGTGGCGTTCCCGTAATGCTCAGCTCCTGTCTTGATACATCCTGGTATTGATCTTTCACAGGGTATAACATGATCTGGTTCGCACTGTCCCTCACGGGACCTTCGTAACTATACTTCGTGATATGATGAATCTTAAAACGCGGCATCCTTCTTCTAATTGATGTTTAGTTGTTAGGTATATGCAAAATAATACTGACTCAAACCATTTGCGATCTTATAAAGATCTTTTTTGATGTCCACCAGGTATTCATGGAGATTTTGCTCCATAATGGTATCTGGTGTTGAGTACAGAATTTTGCTTTTCAGCTTTCCGATCAGAAAATCCATCTTTTGAAAACTATCAAGGTTTTTTTCGTTCCTGAAGCGTTCAAAATAACGGTGAATATGATCAAGCGAATAGATCACTGATCTCGGAAAGTTTTTATTCAATATGATGAGTTCAACCACATTTCGTGCCTCGAACCCACCACGATAAGTTTTAATATAAAGTTCGTAACCCGACATCGACATCAGCAGATATCGCCAGTAGGTTATATCAGACACTCTTGTCGGATCACCATTCAGGTCACTGAATTTTACATCGATGATGTCAGCAGACTGTATTGCCCTTTCAAGCAATTTCCCGATGTTCATGAATGAATAACCTTCCCCACGCGACATTGTGATGTCGGTGGTTGCATAATACAGCATACCATGTTTGATCAGGTTATCGATCACGCTGACCGGATCGTCCGAATCAAGCATTGTTTCGAGCCTGGGATCTTTCATGGTATGATAGAAATCATTTAACACCTGCCACATTTCTTTTGTGATATGGTCCTGGACGCTGCGTGCATTTTCACGTGCGCGTGTTACAATATTGAGAACTGAATTGTGATTTTCTTTACCCGTAACCATAAACTTCAATGTGGCACGTGTATTTTTTTCCATCGAAGAAACTTCTGACTCGTCGAGATACGTGAACAAACGAAGTACAGGTTTCCACGAGAAATCTTTCCCCTCATCCTGTGATGAGGCATAATTGACCCGCAGCATGCGAAGAATACCATCGCTGCGTTCCATGTATCTTGTCATCCAGTATAAACTATCGGCTACCCGGCTTAGCATATTTCAGTTTTAAATAATTAATCAGCAAGTACCCAGGTGTCTTTACTTCCACCGCCCTGGGATGAATTAACAACCATTGATCCTTCTCTCAGTGCAACACGTGTAAGCCCGCCTGGCACGATCTCGATGCCATCCGGACCACAAAGCGCAAAAGGACGAAGGTCAACACGACGCGCAGCCATTTTGTTATCCATGTAACATGGTGCTGAAGACAATGAAATGATGGGTTGTGCTATGAACTGTCTCGGATCCCTGATAACCTCTTTCAGGTAATTTGCTATTTCCGAATCAGAAGCCGAGTTGCCCATCAGCATTCCATAGCCACCACTTTCGTTGGTCTTTTTGATCACCATGTTGGTTACATTGCCAAATACATATTCACGATGCTCAGGGTTTTCAAGTTTATAGGTTGGAACATTCTTAAGAATCGGTTCTTCGTTCAGGTAGTAGCGGATCATATCCGGCACATAGGTATAAATTGCCTTATCATCTGCAACACCATTGCCAAGTGCGTTTACAATAGCAACATTGCCTTTTCTGTATGCGCTCAGCAAACCGGCTACTCCAAGTGTGCTTGATGGATTGAACACCAGCGGATCAATAAAGTCTTCATCAACCCTGCGATAGATCACATCCACCTGCTGAAGACCGGTAGTGGTTTTCATAAACACACGGTGATTATCTACAACAAGATCTTTTCCTTCAACAAGCTCAACACCCATGAGGCGGGCAAGTGTCGTGTGTTCGAAATAGGCTGAGTTATAAATGCCCGGCGTCAGCAATACAATGTTTGGATTGGATGACTGACCCGGCGAAAGCGACATAAGGTTTTTATGAAGTATGCTCGGGTAATCCATAACACTGCGCACATTGTTGCCAGGCAGCAGGTCTGGGAAGATCCGCTTGGTGATCTCTCGGTTCTCGAGCATGTAGCTCACGCCGCTCGGTGTGCGGAGATTGTCTTCAAGTATATAAAACGAACCGTCGTTATTGCGGATCAGATCGATTCCCGCTATATGCACATAAATATCGTATGGCACAGGCAGACGATGCAGCTCGCGCAGGTAATGCGGACAGCTGTAAACCATATCGACCGGAACAATTCCATCATTGATGATGAACTGATCGTTATAAACATCCTTCAGGAAAAGGTTAAGCGCTTTAAGTCTTTGTGTGATCCCTTTCTCAATAAAACTCCATTCTGCTGCCGTAATGATGCGGGGAATGATGTCAAATGGGAAAATCTTTTCGATGCCTTCGCCACTGCTGTATACAGTAAACGTGATGCCCTGGCTCATAAATAGCCTTTTGGCAAGATCTTCTTTTTTGTTGAGCTCCTCGAAACTGAGCTTGCTCATGAACTCTACTACCTGGCGGTATTGTTCGCGCACGGCTTCCTGGCTACACATCTCGTCCCATGTTTGCGGGTCGAGCTGATAGCCTTTGAGCAATTCAATTGTTTGCATGACCATCGGTTTAGGTGAAATGAGAATGGCAGACTTCGTTGTTCATGCATCCGCTTTGACAGGGAATCCGTCTGGTGGATTAAAACAAATATAACGATCCGTTATCAAAAGCGATGAGGCGATTACCTGCAGCCTGAAGTTTTTTTAAGAGATTGATTGAGTTTTTCTTAGGATATTTACGGGCCTGATCAGAAACGGAAACCGAACCGCTCAGATCAGAGTCGTTTATGAAAACAATTGCAATGATCCCCGCCAGGTATGCATCTACCAGGTTTCCTGCTAAACTAATGCAGGTACTGGGTGATAAGACCGTTATCAGGCACACTTATGATGCAACTGTTGCCACCGGGCTTTTTGATGAAGTGGCAGTGATTACCGATAGCCAGCTTATTTTTGACGAGATTGCTTCGCATGGCGGACGCGCCATCATGAGTAAATCGGAGCATGAAAGCGGCAGCGACCGGATTGCCGAAGCGGTGGCCGATCTGGATGTGGATATAATCATCAATGTACAGGGTGATACGCCGTTCGTGAAGAAAGAACCATTGCGTTTGCTGATCGAACAGTTCAAAGATGAATCGGTAAAGGTTGCTTCGCTCATGCAGGTTTTGAAGGAGCAGGAGTTTATCAACAATCCCAGCTTTGTGAAGGTAACTGTTGACCGTAACCGAAATTCTTTGCTGTTCAGCCGTAGCCCCATACCTTATCCCCGTAGTGAAGATCCGATAACCTACTACAAGCATATTGGTGTTTATGCATTTCGCAAACAGGCCCTGATGGACTTTACCACCTGGCCGATTACCCCACTTGAGGCCGCAGAAAAGATCGAATGTTTAAGATATCTCGAATACGGAATTCAACTCCGCATGGTAGAGATCGATTATATGGGTGTTGAAATTGATACACCCGAAGATTTTGAACGGGCAAAAAAATATCTCGGGGTCTGACAAGGCAAACCAGCCGGCGCAGGTTCCGCAGGACTTGCCTGCCGGCTGGTCCGCCGAAGCTCCGCCTGAGCGCAGCGAAGGAAGAGCGAAGGAGGAAAAATATCTCGGAGTGTAACTATAAAACAAATTCAAATGAGTCAGCCACTATGGGGCATTGATCTGGGCGGAACCAAGATCGAAGGAGTGATCATTACATCGCTTGAAGATCCCAAACCGATACTCAGAACAAGGATTGATACGGAAGGAGCAAAGGGATATGAACATATCCTTAATCAGATAGGAAACCTTGTTGCATCGATGGAGGCGAAAACAGGCCTGAAACCTGAAAGGATCGGCATTGGAACCCCCGGTGTACTTGACCCCATTCTGCATGTAATGAAGAATTCAAATTCCACAGCACTCAATGGAAAGCCCCTAAAAAAGGACCTCGAAGAAAAACTGAATGTGGGAATTGAGCTCGCTAACGATGCAAACTGTTTTGCGCTTGCTGAAACCTACTGGGGTGTGGTAAAACAGCAATGCCCGGAGGCCAAAACGGTATTTGGCATTATCATGGGCACCGGGGTTGGTGGCGGAATAGTCATCAACGGTAAAATATGGAACGGCCGTCATGGTATTGCAGGTGAATGGGGACATAACTTTCTCGATGAATCAGGGGGTTTGTGCTACTGTGGCAAGACTGGTTGTGTAGAGAAGATTCTCGCAGGTCCATCACTTCAGCGTTATTATAATTCAGTTACAGGAACAATGCTCACCCTGAAAGAGATCGCACAACGTCATCAGCAAGGGTTTGATAAAGCAGCAACGGACACCATGAATCGCCTTCATCATTTCTTTGGAAAGGCAATTTCTGTTGTGGTGGATATTCTTGACCCGGATGTGATAGTGATCGGTGGTGGAGTAGGTAATATTGATTCTGTATACACAGAAGGTCTGCAATCTCTCAAGCGTTTTATTTTCAATAACCGGGTAGATGTGCCAATATTAAAACCGTCGCTTGGCGACAGTGCCGGGGTTTTTGGTGCGGCGGCACTCGTGGTATAAAAGAAACTCTGAACAACCTTCAATTCTGATGAAGGTTGTTCAGCTTAATTATTTTCAGCGATCAGCACCTTTGATTCTTCTGTTTTTTTCTCTGCGGCTAAACGCGCATTCTGAGTCACACGTTTATCCTTATTCTTTCTTGCTTTTTTAAACGGATCCCAGACAATCTTGACCTTACCATCATCTCCATTACGGCACCTGAGATGTACGCTTACTCCTTTCTTGCTATCTGTTCCCTCATTTACCAACTCAAAGTCAGGTCCTCTTTTTTTAAGATTGCTAAGCGGAACAAGAATGCTCATATCAGGACCGGTCTTCATATCATAGATTCCTTCTATGAACATGGTCAGCACTGTTGATTGTATCTCCATACTGTTCACCTTTATCAAGGTTCCATCTATTTCAATATTGTCTTTCAATTCTGCAAACCTGATATCGCTCATATCGCGCTTTTTGAATACAGAAGCTGATATTTTCTGCATTGGCTCAAAGTTTTGTAATGCGCCGTTTTTCAAACTGAGATTGATATATCCTTTTGTGCTGTATGGAACGATCTCAGCTTTGCTATCAATCGAAGCGGAGATATGAAAATCAGCACTAAGCGAACCTTTCAGATTTTTGTCGCTGAGACCATCAAAAGAAAAGTTATTGAATGAATAAAAGACTTTACTGATGTCAAGATTCTCTATTTTACCACCAATCGAGAAAGGATTCTGTGATCCATCTGTTTTGATCTTTCCGCTGAGCATCAGCCTGCCCTCACCATGATTGATGGAAATATTCTGAAGATTCCATTCGTCTTTATCAAGCGATAACGCTGCTTTGATATTCGTAGCGAGGAACTTTTTATACTGAACTTTTTTGGCAGATAACGCAATGTTCATCGCTGCTGTTTCAATCAGGTGATCCAGCCGCTTTGCAATCTTCATATACCTTGCTTTCGTTTTCTTTACAGAAACATTGCTGCGTTTCTGAAGGTTCTGCGTGAAATCTGTAAGATCAAGTTTTGTAGACGCAACATCAAGATTGATCATCATGTTGTCTGAATTTGTATTGAGCATTGACAGAAAGTTGTCAACCCTGCCGCCTATCTGCATATCACTACTCTTTGAATTTGCACTGATATCTTTCAGGTAAAGCGCGGTGCGATCAAATACCAGTGCCCCCTTACAATTTGCAAGTGTAAGATTTCTTGGCAGATAAGTAAACTCACCATCAGATAATGCAACTACTCCTGTAACGGTTGTCGAAGAAGTATCTGCCTTCATCAAAGGTCCGCTGAAACTGATGTTGACATCAGCATTTCCACGACTGAACGCAAACGATTCTGTGCCGGTAAGATCATTAAGAGCAGGCAATGCCACCGAAGTGCGAAGATCAAATGCAAGCTTTGGCATCCGGATCTGAGTCACAACGATCTTGCTGGAGGTTAATGGTATCGACTCCCAGTTACCGGTGAATTTATTTATTATGATAGCTGAATTGGAATCGCTTTTTGGAAAGGATTTATCGATCTGATTTGTAAAAATACCTGTGAACGACGCATTCTGAAATTCGGCAGCAGGTATTTTTATATCACTGTTCTTAACGGCCCAACCAATCGCTATATGGGGGATGGCCTTTGGAAGTAAACTACCACTGATCTTTGCATTTACGTCAAATGGTTGTGCAACGTTGAATGTGTCAAGTTTTTTTTCGAGTCGTTCTGTTAACAAGCCGGCAAGTTTCTTATAATTGCCTTTTTTCGCTGCGATTGAAATAGTAAAAGAAGGATCTTTGCCAAGTATAAAATTTCCGCTCAGGGTTAGTGGCTGCTTGTCGATTTTCATCAGGATGTTATCAAAAGAAATCTGATCCTGACCCAACGTAATTTCAAACTTACTTTCCAGTCTTTTGCCGCGCAGAAAACTACCTCTGTCTGTATTGAAAGCAAGATTTTTCACTAACATATCTGTTCGTATAGTCAGCGACGTCAGACTGTCTTCGCTCTCTACATTACAGGTAAGTTTCCGGATATCAAACTCCATAAGCTTTCCCTGGAACGGATTGATAAAACTCACTTTTACCTCTCTCAGCTCAATACCGCTGAAGGGAGGTTTAAGACCTTTCTTTGTTTGCTTCTTCTTTGCATTGAGAATATATGCGTTCGAATAATTAGTAGTATCTGTGAAGAGATATAGGGAACCTTTTTCTACCAGGATTTTATTGATCTTTGGCGTAGATGAGAACAGGCTGAACGGGTTAACCCGTATAAAGAACTTTTCTGCTTTTAAAAAATCGTGATGGTGTTTCTCCCACATGGTGTCTCTCAGCGAAACGTTTGATAAGCGAAGCGATAAGAACGGAAAGGTTTGAAAAAACGAAGGATCGAGATCACCAATTGTAATATTTGCGTCCATCCGATCCTTGAGCTCAGTACTGATCTTTGCGATGATCTCTTTTTTGTTGCTGGATACGTACCAATAGATTATTCCCCAACAAATGACAAGTATACCCAATAGTATACCGGCTCCTCTTAATATGTATTTCCAGGTCTTTCGCATTACGTTGCGTATCAGGTGATTGGGCCGGCAGGGTTTGACGGTTTCCAGGGTTTACGCAACACAAATACAAAAGACAGACCACCGGATTACCGGTCGATCCTTCTTTTCAGATAGCCGGAATAGTCAGGTACTTCAATATTGTAATCCTGGGTCATCAGGGGTGAGGTGAGGATGAAATCTGCAGTGGATACATCACAGGCTACGAGGCAATTCCAGGCGATTGCCACACGCAATAAAGCTTTTACATCGCTGTCATGAGGCTGCGCTTCCATTGGATCCCAGAGAAAGATCATGATATCAATATTTCCTTCAGCGATCATGGCGCCAATCTGCTGATCACCGCCCAACGGACCGCTGAGTACTTTTTTTACAGGACGATCAAGCTTGTCTTCCAGCAAAGTGCCGGTAGTGCCGGTGGCCACCAGTTCATGACGGGCAAGGATAATACGGTTAAGCACTGCCCAATCGATGAGCTCTTTTTTCTTGTTATCGTGCGCGACGAGGGCAATTGTTTTCCTTGGATTCAGCTTTCGGATCACTTTCATGCTTGAATATTTAGGCGAAAATTTAGACGAAGATACCCGCAAGCTAAAATTGTTTGGGTATTTTTTAACGATAAGAAAATAATTTTCAGCAGAATATGACGTTTTCCACATTCGGGCACTAACTTTGTGGATAACTATCTTCCATTAACTACCCATTAAATTCATGATCAGGGGCTTCTTAATAATCATATTAGGCCTTGGGGGACTTTTATGCTCTGCCCAACAGGCCGATACGCTCATCCCGGATGCGCAGGCGTTCGCAGATTCGTCTGCGATCACGGATCTCGTGCATATCGTCAGAGAGAACTCAAAAGTTGTTCTAAACTGGCGATTATCTGATAGTATAGCAACAGAATTCTTCTCCATTGAGAGAAGTTCCAATAACAAAGACTACGAAGTTGTTGCTGTTATTAAACTTGCGCAGATCACACAATGGTTTGAATGGGTAGATGAATCTCCGGCAAAAGGCAAAAACATTTACAGGATAAAATGTGCTTCCAAAAACAATACACAGGTTTATTCAAAATCTTTAGCTGTTCAGATTGCCGGAGACATCAGCTTCAAGTTCTATCCTAATCCGGTAGATAATGTTCTGATCATACGTTCAGAAAATCCTGTTGACATCCAGATCATAGATGCGTCAGGGAAACAAAGATTGGCACAAGCAAACATACAGGGACTTCATACACTCAATGTTGCATCTCTTGAAAAAGGCATTTACGTGTTAAGATTACACAACAAGTCCGCTAATACGATTGTGCAGGACAGGCTACTAAAGAATTAACCTTAGTGATTAAAAGAATTTCCTGTTTAGTTGTAAATACTGTTGCAGATATCAAACCCGCACTGTATTTTTACATCGGTTTTTCATAGGATATTGGATTTTAAAAACGGGGTTGAATTTCTATTCATGCCCCTTTTTCTTTTTAGGCCCTGTCCGGTGCATTGCCTCACAACCTTTCCCATACCGCATCACAGCTTACAGTTAACTGACAAAGTCATT
>JBEVNF010000063.1:0-4284 GCA_040508255.1 Flavitalea sp. | reverse complement strand
GACGACGTTCCCATTGCAGTGCCTTGCGTGCATATTCCTGTGTCCAGCCGACTGATGTATACAACCCAACGTAATATTTTGTCGGAAATGTTCCGTTCGCCTTACGCAAACGTCCAGTGCTTGCGGCAGCTCTCGTACGGATCTGATTGATCAGTGGCAATGCAAGATTCTGCTGTCCTAATTCAATGTATGCTTCTGCCTGCATGAGCAAAATATCATCATATCTTAATATATCAACATTCTTTGCGGTGCCGATGAATGGTCCCTGCTTTGAGTATGATGGACTTGTTGCGAGTTGCTCACTGCGCATTGCATGGAAGTTTCCATATACACCCGGATCACGAACCCAGCTGTTGCTGAATGGTTTTGTGTTATCGTATTTGTATGGATGGCCATCGATACCCACAGTGTGATCAAGACGAACATCAAAGTCTGCAGTCAGCAAATTAATAATGCTGTTGTTGAAGGTTTCGAAGTTTGGTAATCCTTGTGCGTTTGTGCCAAATGCATTCACAAGGTTCTGACTTGGTGCATGGAATCCGCAGCAGCCATATTGTGGAGCACCATGTGGATAGGTAAGACCATCTTCAAAATTCAAACGACCGGTTGTTGTTCCATCGTTGATAGAAAACTGAATGGCAAATACTGATTCGGGACCGTTTTCTGTTTCAGGAAGAAAGTTATCAGCGATATCAGGACTTAACGAATATTTGCCGGATGCTATCACGGCTTGTGTGAGTGTTACAACATCCTGCAACCTTTGAGTATTGATGTTGGTTACCTGATGTGTTTCATTCTGCTCATAAGCCTGGTACAAGCGAAGCTTTGCAAGGTAGGCCTGTGCTGATAATTTATTTGCACGGCCAAGCTCGCTCTGGTCCTCAGGAAGATTATCGATGGCAAACTGAAAATCGGCAGCGATCCTTTCCCATGATTCGTTGTTTGGAAGATCATTGGATGTTTGGAGGATCTCTTCTTCATCTGCTGTCTCATCAAAGATCGGTATGTTCTTGAATAGAAGTTTCAGTGTGAAATAACTATGCGCGCGCAGAAATCGAAGCTCCCCGGTTCTGATTGCTTTGTTTGGGTATTCGGTTTCTGAAAGATTATTTACAGCGCGTAAGGCTACGTTTGCACGCGAGATCGATTTATAAAGATTCTTCCATGAGCGTGGAAGGAAACCGATCCCGTTCATTGCTGCATTTACCAGGTTGTAGTGTTCCATCTTATCAACTTCATCAAGATCGGCAGTGCCGCCACCACCTTTGTATGCATCATCAGAACGCACACTTCCATATGCCCAGTTACTGTAGATCGGTCCGATCATATCACCATTTCCAATAGCGGCATATGCTGCTGTCACAAGCCCTTCCACTGCAGAGGGTGAGGTAAGATCAGAGGATGATAATACCCCCGTTGGTTTGTAATCCAATTGCTTTTTGCAGGCAGTAAAAGCTAAACCTGCTGCGAATAGTATGATTAGTTTTTTCATTTTTTTTTTGTTTTGTTGTGAATGGCTGTGAGTGTGAGAAACCACCCCTGCCCCTCCCTGGAAAGGAGGGGAGATTTAGAAGCTGGCATTGATTCCAAACGTAAATGTCTTCGGAATCGGAACTGGTCCTAAATCGATCCTTTCGGGATCAGGACTCAGGTATTGCTTGCTTTTAAACCAGAACAGGTTCTCACCCATTGCGAACAATCTTAGTCTTGAGAATACTTTACCTGCCGGCAAGGTGTAACCAAGCTGTATGTTACGCATCTTGAAATACGATGTGCTTACAATGAAATAGTCTGATGTACGTGATTCATTGTTGTTATCCTGCAAGGTTGCTGCCGGTATGTTTGTGTTGGTGTTGGTTGGTGACCAGCTGTTCAGGATGCCGGGTCCAACATTCTCTCTCGCCTGCATCAGGTTGTTGTATCGTGTGTACACATCAAAACCTTCGCGACCTGCAACACCAGATCCAAACAGCGATGCATCAAACCTGTCATAGCTCAGATCTATTCTCATACCATATTCAAGTGCAGGTAATGTGGAGCCGATCCAGGTACGATCAAGATCATCGATCACACCATCATCATTAATGTCAACGTAGCGTATGCGGCCAGGTGCAGCACCGATCTGTGTTGGCGCTTTATCAACTTCATCCTGTGACTGGAACAAACCATTTGTTTTAAATCCAAAGATGTCAAACTGTGATTGACCAATGATCGTACTGACAAGGTTACCCGGATAAGCCGGACGAACATTTTCAGGAAGCTCAGTGATCTTATCACGGAAGTGTGCAAAGTTTAGTTGAACAGTGTAGTTGAGTTTGCCGGTTGGCTTGTTACGGTAGCCTGCGACGAATTCCCAACCACGGTTCGTTTTGGATGCACCATTTACTGCTTTTGATTGTCCCTCACCGAGTGCAGATGCAACAGGTGGTACGATCAGGATACCTGTGGTATTGCGTGAGAAATAATCAAATGAACCAAAGATCCTGTCATCCCACAAAGTATAGTCAAGGCCAATATTGATTTCGTCTGTTGTTTCCCATTTCAATGAAGCATTCTCTGCCTGTGTCTGAACGAAACCAGATGGCAGAGTACCGGTGTTTGCACCATTCAATGCATAAGCGGTACCCACATTCATATACGCTTCCCAGAACCCTGGAGTAAGATCATTCTGGCTTGTGCCATATCTGGTATTGAAGAGAATGAAACGGGCAAGATCACCGATCTGTTGATTACCAACACGACCTACACCTGCACGAAGTTTCAGTTCAGAGAATATATTCATGGTCTTCATGAAATTCTCACGATCGATTCTCCAGCCAACTGAAGCCGCCGGGAAAATACCATACTGGTTGTCTCCGCCAAATCTCGAAGACCCATCCCGACGAACAGTTACCGCTGCAAGATATCTGTCTGCAAAATTATAATCGACACGTGCGAACTGTGAAGAAAGCCTGTTGCCGGTATTACCACCTGTTGCAGTTGTGTTACCGGTACCCGCGTTCAGTGTAAAATAATCTTCGGTCTGAATTGCATATCCTTCCTTCTTTGTAAAATCAAAATTGATATCAGTTTTGATATACTCGGTACCAATGAGGAATTTCAGATTGTGATTTTCATTGACATCCCAGTTGTATCTCGCGGTGTTTGACCAGGTGAGACTGAGATATTTATTACGATCATATGAAAGGAAGTTTGTGGTACGACTCAATGCGCCTTCAGTAAATGTAGGTGCGATGATCTTGTTCTCAAATGTTGCATAGTCAGCACCGATACTTGATCTTATTACAAGATTTTTGATCGGTTGGATTTCAACATAAGTATTACCAAATGTACTCAGCCTGTTTGCGTTGTTCCATCTTGAGAGGTACTGCATGTGCAACGGATTGTTCCGATCGGAATATCCGGCACCGAGTTCACCTGCGAAGGTTTTGCCATCTTTTTGATAAACAGGAATTGTTGGTGCAAGTGTAACTGCGAGGCCTGTTGTCAGGGCGCCACCAAGATCTTTTGTAGTAAGATTTTCATTTGAGTTGGCAACACGTACATTCAGGCCGATTGTTACTTTATCATTGAACGACCTGGTGGATGCATTGATGCTTCCTGCGATCCTTTCATAACCTGTGTAACGAAGCATACCTGTGTTCTTAAGATATGCAAAGTTCATTTCGAGTGATGAATTCTTGTTGCCTGCAGAAATTGTCAAACTGTTATTGGAAACAAGACCTGTTTTGTACATCACATCCTGCCAGTCGGTATTGCCTGCAGGTGTATTCGGATCACCGCCAACAAATGGTTTTAATTCAACGCTGTTCAATACAGGGTTATTAAAATCATTGTTCCAGTTGAAGGTGTAAATCTCGCCGTAACCTGCTGCAGGATCCTGTCTGTCATTCACTGAAGCGAGCCAGAGTGCACGGCCACGATCAAGCGAGTTCAGCATCTTGAGGCGCATTGATTTTTCAGATTGTGCAGAGATGCTGCTGTTCAATTGAAAGGCGATCTTCCCGCCGGTGTTTGATCCGTTCTTTGTGGTAACGATCACAACACCATTCGATGCACGTGATCCATAAATGGATGCAGCAGATGCATCTTTAAGAACCTGTACAGACGAAATGTTTGCGGGATCCATGTTCTGGAATACCTCTGGTCTTGTGGTTGGTACACCGTCGATGATATACAGCGGATCGGTGTTGCCAAGTGTGTTTGCTCCACGGATCAGGATACGTCCATTCGAACCGTTCGGTGATCCATCTTTTTCAACATACAAACCTGCAACCCGACCCT
>JBEVNF010000056.1:0-7454 GCA_040508255.1 Flavitalea sp. | reverse complement strand
CAGAAGTTTTCACCTCTATCTGCGGATGAACAACTGTAACGTAAAGCTCAGGAGAAGCAAGAGGAACAATATCCAGCGGAAAGATCGATCTTACCAATGTAACACCACCATAAATACATGGTGTGATATTATCTGCATGCTTTACGCCGGAAGCAAGTTTCTCACCATTCATTGCAAAACGAACAAGATCTTCATTTGAGAATCTGTTATCAAGTAATATATTGGCTGCCACTACAGCTCCCGCAGAGCTTGCTGCACTCGAGCCCAAACCACTACCGGGCTTGATGCATTTTGTTATCGTAAGATCAAATCCCGGCTTGTCTTCGCATTCATTCATCAAAGCGAGTAAGGCTGCACCCGAAACGTTTTTCTCCGGGTCCGTAGGCAGGTTATATTCATCTTCATGTTTGATACGGATCACACCTGAATCGTTCAGGGTACATTCCATGATATCGTATGGTTCGTGCAATGCAAGACCAAGAATATCAAAACCACAAACAAGGTTTGCAATGGTCGCCGGTGCGGCTATTTTAATTGTCTTCATTTTTGTTTTTTAGTCTATCTCGCTGCGCGGATCACATCTGCAAATACGCCGGATGCTGTAACCTCGGCACCAGCACCAGCCCCTTTAATTACCAACGGTTGCTCAACATAACGATTGGTGTAGAACAATACCACATTATCTTTGCCGTACAAATGATACAGATCATTCTGTGGATCGATATGCTGAAGACCAACAGAGGCCTTTCCGTTCTGATACTTTGCAACAAACTTCAGTTTTTTCCCGGCATCATTTGCCTCTTTGAATAAAGCCCTGAAATGTTCTTCTTCTTTTGCCATCGCCTCATAAAAATCTGCAACACTGCCTGTCATACATGATTCCGGCATGAAGGTATTGTTGGCAATATCAGTCATTTCAAGATGCTCACCGGCTTCCCGTGCAAGGATCATGATCTTTCTCATTACATCTGTACCACTCAGATCCAGTCTTGGATCCGGTTCGGTATAACCCTCATCCTGTGCCTGTTTTACAACCTCCGCAAACGAACGTTCACCGTTATAATTATTGAATACGAAATTGAGAGTACCACTTAACACAGCTTCGATACGGTTTACAGTATCACCACTTCTTAAAAGATCGTTCAATGTTCCGATCACGGGCAAACCTGCACCAACATTGGTCTCAAAAAGAAACTGCGCATTGAAATCACTCGCAAGATCTTTCAGCTTTTTATAGTATTCATAAGAAGATGAACATGCAACCTTGTTACACGCAACTACAGAGATACTTTTCTGAAGTAATTGGTCATACTTTAACGCGAGTGTATCATTTGCTGTAAAATCTGCAAATACAGAGTTTCGGAGATTCTTCGTATGAATGATCCTGATAAATTCATCAAGCTGCATTGGCTGACCATCAGCATCCAGGAGAGACTTCCATTTATCCAGTGATATTCCTTCATCATTGAACAACATCTTACGGCTGTTTGCAATGCCTATAACCCTTACCTGTATGCGAAGATGTTGCTGAAGCCAGGCGTGTTGCTGCTGTAACTGCGCAAGAAATCTTCCACCCACATTTCCAACACCAGCAAGAAAGAGGTTGAGCTGTTTATAGGTTGTTTCAAAGAAGTCTTCATGCAATACGTTGATCGTCTTCTTAACATCAGCAGCTGCAATCACTGCAGATATATTTCTTTCAGAAGAACCCTGTGCGATCGCCCTCACATTTACACCATTTCGACCCATTGCGCTGAACATTTTTCCGCTGATACCCGGATGACTTTTCATATTATCACCAACAAGTGCAACGATTGCTAAACCGAGTTCAAGCACAAGCGGTTCAACCTTGCGGGTCTCAATTTCAAACGCAAAAGCCTTATCTACTGCTTTCTTTGCGCGTACGGCGTTTACTTCATCGATCGCCACACAGATCGAGTGTTCAGAGGAACTTTGAGTAATGAGGATCACGTTGATCTGTTCATTGGCCAGCGCTTCGAACAGGCGTTTTGAGAACCCCGGGATACCAACCATGCCGCTACCTTCAAGGCTCAGCAAGGCAACATTATTCACTGAGGAGATACCCCTGATATTTTTACCGTTTGCTGTTGTTGAAGTTTCAATGAGTGTACCGATATCTTCAGGTGCAAAAGTGTTTTTGATCCAGACCGGAATGCTTTTCGCCATTACGGGCTGGATAGTAGGAGGATATATAACCTTTGCTCCAAAATGCGAGAGTTCCATTGCTTCCTGGTAGCTGATCTGGTTGATCACCTTTGCATTTAAAACAATGCGCGGATCTGCTGTCATCATTCCTGAAACGTCTGTCCAGATCTCGACCAACTCTGCGTTAACAGCGGCGGCATAGATGGCAGCTGTATAATCAGAACCACCCCGACCAAGTGTTGTTGTAGCACCATTGCTATCAGACGCGATAAAGCCTGGAGCAACGATAACCTTTGCAGAAGTACTGCCGAGGTAATTATTTATTTTTTCATTTGTTTCAGGAAAATCAACTGCTGCAAATCCAAATACTGAATCGGTATGGACCAGTTCTCTTGAATCTTTCCATTCGTTACTGATACCAAGCGCAGTAAGTTTGGCAGCAACGATACGGCTCGACATGAGCTCTCCGTAGCTTACAATCCTGTCGGACGTGCGTGGTGATAGTTCGCCGAGAAGAAATACACCATTACAGATGTCCTCAAGTTCATTACACATGGTCTTTACAAAGCTGAGAACGCTGCTCTGTTTGTCAACGGGGAGCAATGCCTTAACGGCTTCGAGATGACGTTGCTCAACGATAGCAAGTTTATCTTTATAGGCTTCATCCCCTGCTGCTGCAGTTTTTCCAGCAGCGATCAGAACATCCGTTACTCCCCCCAGCGCGCTTAATACAACAATAGCTGCCGTTGAGGTTGAAGAATCTTTTTGAACAAGCTTTTGAACAATCGCTGAAACTTTACTGATATTTTCGGCATTGGCAACCGAAGTACCGCCGAACTTGAGAACCTGCATAGGTTTAGAAAATTTAAATGAAGATAAAACGGAAAAAGATATAATCTGATCGAAAAACAGCCGGGGGGCCCAAATGATGATATGGTAATGTACAACCCTTAGCGGGTTGTAATAATGGTAATAATAGAAGAAGCAGCTACCGTAGCAGCGCCTGTAGAAGAAATGATATTTGTTGCCTTGTTAAGCATGAACAGGCACCGAAGATAATGTTGCTTTTTGAAATAACAAGCGTTAGTCAAAAAAATAGAGATTATCTAAAATTCGGTTGTATGATTAGTCTACAAAATTTATTGATCTTACAGGACTCAGGCTAATCAAGCTCTTTGAAGGATTAAGTTTGAGTGATATAGTGTTTCAGGGGCTTCAAGTCAGAAATTTATTTTATTTTCATAGCCCTAAAAGGCCTTATAAACCCTTTTAAGTTAAACTAAGCTATTCATGGATCATCAGTCATCGAGAGGCCTTCAGCAGTTCAAGAATAATGTGGGTATTAAGTTCCAGTTGTATAACAGCCTGTTCACTTCTCTTCCCTTTCACAGGATCGAGAAAACGGGAATTATGTTATCGCTGTTCCTCAGTTATTGTGAAGAATCATATAAGAAGAAGGCGAGCCCCACTACCATAGTGAATGATTTCTTTCAGAAGTATACATCGTTTGCAGATGAGAAAGAGAAGATAGATGTACTGTTTCGGTTTATTCAGTATGTTGAAAGACAGGTTGTGTTGTTTGATGCGCTTGAAGATGCAGCCTTCAGGGAAGTTCATGACATTTCCGGTGTGGGTACACTCAAGCATCTTGAATCTGAGATCATACAACGTGGTAAACAGGAAGACTTCGCACAGAAGCTGAAAGATTTCGCGGTTCGCATCGTGCTGACTGCGCACCCAACACAGTTCTATCCCGGTTCAGTGCTTGGTATTATCAATGATCTTTCAAAGGCGCTTATTGAGAATAACGCGAGCCAGATCAATATGTATCTGCAACAACTTGGTAAAACACCGTTCTTCAATAAACAGAAGCCTACGCCTTATGATGAGGCAGTGAGCCTGATATGGTACCTGGAGAATATTTTTTACAATGCTGCCGGTAAGATCATCACCTTTATCAATACTCAGTTCCCGCATGCAATTCCCGCAGATAATCCGATCATCGTGATGGGATTCTGGCCGGGCGGCGACCGCGATGGCAACCCTAATGTAAGAGTTGATACAACACTCAAAGTTGCCGACTCACTTCGGGAGAGTATCATCAAATGTTATTACATGGATGTGCGCAGACTCAAGCGCAGACTTACATTCCATGGTGTTGATTCGATACTGGCAGAACTTGAAAAACAATTATACAGCAACATTTTTATTCCGGGTCACCGTACCGATCTTACAAAAAAAGGGATCCTTGATAACCTTTATGAGATCAGGGATATTGTGATCCATCAGCATAACAGCCTCTTCGTACATCTTGTAGATAATCTTATCAGCAAGGTTCATGTGTTTGGCCTGCATTTCGCCTCGCTCGATATCCGCCAGGAAAGCAGCATACACGGCAAAGTGCTTGAGGCAATTGCGGAGAAGGAAGATATCCTGCCAAAGGATTATGCAAAGAAAACGCCTGAAGAAAAAATTCAGATTCTTACTTCAGTTAAAGGAAAAGCAAATCCTGACAACTACGAGGATATCATACAGGACACACTGCTTACAATGGCTGCTGTTAAAGACATCCAGGAATATAATGGTCCTGAAGGATGTCATCGTTATGTGATCAGTCAGTGCAACACTGCAGTTAACGTACTCGAAGTATATGGGCTGTTTCTTTTGAGCGGATGGGATAAAAAATCATTGTCAATTGATATCGTTCCTTTGTTTGAGACGGTGGAAGATCTTCGCCAGGCTTCTGTGATTATGAAGACTTTGTATGAAAACAAAGCTTACCGTGCGCATCTGGAAAAAAGAAACATGAAACAAACCATCATGGTTGGTTTTTCTGATGGTACAAAGGACGGTGGCTATTTTATGGCGAACTGGGGTATTTACAAGGCGAAAGAAGAACTTACAAAAATTTCGCTTGAGAATGGCGTGGATGTAGTGTTCTTCGATGGCCGCGGTGGTCCTCCATCACGTGGTGGTGGTAAAACACATAAGTTCTACGCTTCGATGGGTAAGAACATTTCGAACAAAGAGATACAGCTCACTGTGCAGGGCCAGACAGTAAGTTCAAATTTCGGCACTATTGATACTGCACAGTTTAACCTGGAACAATTGATACATGCTGGTATCAGTAACGATCTTTTTACCACGAGAAATGTTACGCTTACAGAAAAAGAGGAAGATCTTCTTGACGAATTGGGTGATGAAAGTTTCAAAGCCTACACTGATCTCAAAAAGCATCCCGATTTTCTTGACTATCTCTCACATATCAGTCCGCTGAAATTTTACGGACAGACCAATATCGGAAGCCGTCCGACAAAACGTGGTGGTACTGCGAAACTTGATCTCAAAGATCTGCGTGCAATCCCATACGTGGCTTCATGGAGCCAGTTGAAACAGAACGTGACCGGTTATTTCGGTTTAGGTACAGCACTGGAGCAACTTGAGAAAGCAGGAAAATTTGCAGAGTTAAAGGAGTTGTACAAAACATCGCTTTACTTCAAAACCTTGCTCGATAACAGTGAGATGGCGATGAAAAAATGTTATTTCCCGCTCACAGAGCATCTTGCCACGAATGAGCACTATGGTGAGATCTGGAACAAGATCAGCCAGGAGTATGAGCGGACTAAGAAATATGTTCTTAAACTTTCGGGTAAATCAGAATTAATGGCAGACTACCCGGTTGATCAGCTTTCGATCAGTGTGCGTGAGAGGATCGTTTTGCCACTGACCACGATCCAGCAATTTGCAATCGGGCAGATTCGTACGTTGGAAGAAAAGAACACAAAGAGCCCCCTGAAGGAGAGTTATGAGAAGTTAATTATCAGATGCTCTTTTGGGATCATTAACGCCGCGAGAAATTCCGTTTAGTAACAGATCTATTAAAAATTGTTGAGGATGGCCGTTATGAGACCTCTTAGGAGATTGTATAACGGCCATCCTTGCTCATTTAAGCACTCTGCCTCAGGCACCTGTTGGCGCGGCCGAATCGTGCCTGCCGTAGAAAACACGGGAAGCATGGCGTGTCCAGTACTGAAAAAGCCCCGCCAGAGCGGGGCCTTCTCCACCTTTAGAGGCATGGAGATGGTAATGAGCATTGTTTAAAAATGATATGCGGCTCCGAGAATGAAGCTTCCGGTCGACTTTGAAAGAGAGTTAGCATCTTTCCAGTAAAGCTGATCCTTAGCGCTTTCGAAACGGAATTCAGGAATGATGGTAAGATTATCAACCTTGAAATTCAAGGAAAGGGTTGGAACAATAATACTTGTATTAAATCCAAGAACATCTTTTTTGTCGTCGAAGTATTCTGCTCTGAGTGTTGCACCGAACCAGCTCACCGGATCAACATTCACGTAAAGTGCAGAACCCCACCAGGTGTTTGCATCTTCCCATTTACCGTCAGTTCCTTTGAAGCTGCGTGATTGCACTGTTCCGTTGAAACCAAGACTGAACTTGTCTGCTGCTGCGTAGGTGACAACGAGATCACCCTGGGTCAGGCGACCATCATCAGCAAACTTTCCACCCTGGAAATTCAGGAACGCTTTTAATTTATCATCCTTTGAACCGGTTGAGAACTGGCCAATAAACATTTTTGGCATGTTGCTCGCGGTTCTGAGATCTGTAGGGTTTGTGATACCCACCATCAGGGCAGATTTACCGCCAAGGCTGATGTCTGCTTTCAGACCGGTGTGGAAGAACGGACCGTAAGAGAACATGTAACTCATGCTGTAGTTACGGTTCAGGTGTGCGTCCAGTACTTCATATCCAACATGAGTTCCAAAAGTACCAAAAGTAAATTTCAGTGCTGAAGTTGGAGAGTATGTGAGATATGCCTGTTTGATAGCGAGTAACGAAGTATTTTCTTCCATATATGGATAAGAAAATTCCGCTGCGCGTCGTCCGTAACCAACATCGATCACCGCTCCAACTTTCCCGATAGAGTGCTCAAGTTTGAGCGAAGCCATACCGAGTTCGAAAGAATTATGTGAGTTTGTAAAGCTTGTGAAATTATTTAACAGATCATTTTTTGGATTCGCGAAATTGTAACGATAGTAAGCGTCTACAAAGCCCGACAGTATTGGTTTTGGTTTTTCTTCTACTACTGTAGAATCTTGAGCAGAAGCATGGGAAAGCCCGGCCATAGTTATGGCTAATACAATGAATTTTCTTAACATTGCTGTAGTATTTAAGTGTTATGGAAAAGGTGCAGTAGTTCTAAACTTGTATCAGAAGTTTAGGATGTATATACTGCGCCTTTTTCTATTTCAGTTTCGGTCATTTGCGATGTTCCA
>JBEVNF010000053.1:0-4328 GCA_040508255.1 Flavitalea sp. | reverse complement strand
ATTGGCCCGATCCTTTTCAGAGAGGAATGTGTATTCAGGAAGGAAGTAAGGCTGGGAGAGGAGTTGACAATAGATATGAACCTTGTGACCTCATCATCCAACTATTCGCGGTGGACGATCAGGCATCATCTTACAAAAAAAGATGGAGTTCTGGCGGCGGTGCTGACTGTTGATGGAGCATGGATCGATGTGGTGCGTCGCAAGCTTTGTACACCACCGGAACATGTACTGACCGTATTCAACGAGATGCCAAGGGTACCGGAATTTACATTTTTAAAATAAGCAGATCATTAACAAATTTTTTGGAGTATCCCGGCGTTATTGATACCACCGCGCGATAGGCGTGGACGTCTGTCTCAAAACTTGTATTACAATTATATCATCTAAAATGATTCTATGAAACGTTTGATTTTACCCTTTATGTTGCTCGTGTCTGTTGGTTCATTTGCTCAGGAAAGTGGTGGTATCCTAAAAAAAGCCGGTGGTTTGCTGGGTAAAGGCAAGTCTGGTTCAGGGTTAACAAATGATGAGATCGTAAGTGGTCTCAAAGAAGCGCTGAGTGTCGGTGCGAAGAAAGGTGCTGAGAAGCTGTCTGCAGTTGATGGATTTAATGGCAATTCACTGATAAAGGTATTGATGCCGGAAGAAGCAAAGAAGGTGGAATCAACACTTCGTAGTGCAGGTATGGGTAAACTGGTCGATGATGCGATCTTATCGATGAACCGTGCTGCAGAAGAAGCTTCAAAATCAGCCGCACCGATTTTTGTGGACGCTGTAAAAGGAATGAACGTACAGGATGCATTGGGTATTCTTCGTGGTAATGATTCTGCAGCTACAACATATCTTAAAGGCAAAACCATTACGCCTTTAACAGATGCCTTCAAACCGGTTATAAACCAGGCATTGGAGAAAACAGGTGCAACAAAATACTGGACAGCAGTATTTGAAGCATACAACAAAATTCCTTTGACAAAGAAGATCAACACTGATCTTTCTGATTATGTTACAGGTCGTGCTTTGAGCGGGATGTTTTACCAGGTTGCCCTTGAAGAACAAAGCATCCGTAAGAATCCTGCTGCGCGTGTAAATGATATTCTTAAGAAGGTATTTGGCAGCTAATACAAATCATAATAAAAGAAGAAGGGTTGTTCAATTCAAATGAACAACCCTTCTTCTTTTATATAAGGTTTTGAAGATCTTATCTTCTTCCCGGCATGTCGAGTTTGATATCTCTCTTCAGCATTTCTTCCCTGTTAGCCATTTCCCATGCAGTATGGAACACAAGCTTAACACGCTTTGCCATCAAGGTATAATTGATCTTATCCGGTGTATCCGTTGGCGCATGATAATCTTTATGGATACCATCAAAATAGAAAATGATCGGAACACCTTTGCGTGCAAAGTTGTAATGGTCGCTGCGATAAAAAATCTGCAGACGATCATTAGGATCATTGAATTTATAGTCAAGATCCATCTTTGCATATTTCTTGTTCATCGCAAGACTGATAGGGCGAAGATCACTGCTCACTTTATCATCACCAACTACATAAACATAGTTTGATGAATCTCCTGTTCTTGCAGGATCCGTTCTTCCCACCATATCAATGTTCAGATCAACGGTTGTTTTTTCGAGCGGGAACACCGGGTGATCGCCATAGTAAGCAGATCCCCAGAGGCCTTTTTCTTCACCGGCAACCGTCATGAATACAACAGTCCTTCTTGGACCGTTACCTTCTGCTTTTGCTTTTGCGAACGCTTCAGCAAGTTCAAGAACACTTACAGTACCTGAACCATCATCATCCGCACCATAGTAAATAACATCACCTCTTTTTCCAAGGTGATCCATGTGTGCAGTGATGAATACATATTCATCACGTTTGTCAGAACCTTCAACAACAGCAATTACGTTGCTCGCCTGAACGCTGGTGGTCTTCTTTGTGAAATCGAGTGTTACATCTGCTTCATAGGTTTTTGCAGGTGCATTACCTGTTTTAACCGCATCTTTAGCAGTCTTGTAATCCGCACCCATGATGGCTTCAGCTATTCCTTCAGAGATTGAAAAAGTATTTGGAAATGCAGTTTTCCTGAACCCGTTTACATATTGCTGAGCCGGGGCGGCGTTCGCAGTACGCGGGAAATTTGTCTGGACAAGCAATACCGCTGCTGCTCCGTTTTTTGCCGCTGCTTCCTGCAGGAAGAATGCTGCTGGTCTTCTCGCATTATCGCCTGTTGCAGGAGCACCAGGTAAAACAAGAACGATCTTTCCTCTTACATCAACTCCTTTGTAATCATCCCGGGTTGAATCAGAAAGACCATAACCTACAAATACCACTTCACTAAGTGACATGGAGGATGAATAACTCATACCGGCATTGATAGCAAAATCCTTGTTTGCTTCAAATTGCTTTCCGTTCACTTCAATACCGCTGCTCACGATTGAATCCTGAAATACCGGCCAGTAAAGCTGGAAGCTTTCCTTGTTTCCGGGCTGCAGGCCAAAAGCCTTGAACTGGCTTTCGATGTATTCAGCTGCCTTTTTACCACCTGGTGTAGCTGTTCCGCGCCCTTCCATTTCGGCACCTGCAACTATGTACAGATGTTTCTTCAGATCTTCCGGTGTGATCGTTTTTGCATAAGGCAACGGATTAGCCACCTTTGGGGATTTTGCTTTCTGCGCCATACCGATCATCGGTGCACAGGAAACAAAGAGGATAAAAAATTTCTTCATCAGTAAAAATTGATTAATAAAACATAAACCAAACCAAAAATATAGATTCTATTCAGAATAGAATTCGCTCAGCTCGAGCCAGCGTAATTCCTTCTCATCAACAAGTTGATTGATCTCACCGATACGCTTTGACAGTTCCTGCAACTGATCGAAAGGCAAAGTGCCACTATTCAGTTGATCTGTTACTGCCTGCTTTTCTTTTTCAAGTTTTTCAAGATCACTTTGCAATGATTCATACTCTCTTTTCTCTTTATAGGAAAGCTTGCGTTTGTCTTCTGTTACAGCTGGTTTTACAGGGGTTTCAACGGGTTTTTCAGGTACTGACTCAAGCACGGTTCCTTTCAATGATGCTGCTGAATCCTGTTCCTTTATTGCGATCCTGTATTGAGTATAGTTGCCCGGAAAATCCCTGATCACACCTGCGCCTTCAAATACCAGCAGGTGATCAACAAGACGATCCATAAAATACCTGTCGTGCGATACGATCATAAGGCAACCCTGGTACTCGCTTAAAAAGTTTTCGAGTACACCCAGTGTTGGAAGATCAAGATCATTGGTAGGCTCATCAAGGATCAGGAAGTTTGGATTCCTGAAGAGTACTGATAAAAGGTGGAGCCTTCTTTTCTCACCACCACTCAATTTTGAAATATAAGTGTACTGTTGTTCAGGTGGAAATAAGAACAATGTAAGGAACTGTGACGCGCTCAGCGTTCCTCCCTTTGCAAGAGGAAAGTGCTCAGCAATATCTTTAACAAATTCAATTACACGCTGATCTTCTTTAATGATGATACCCGTTTGAGAGTAGTTCCCAAACACAATGGTATCTCCTATGTTCACTTTGCCGCTATCAGGTTCTTCAAGCCCCTGCATGATATTGATAAATGTACTTTTACCAACACCATTCTTTCCAACTATACCAACTCTTTCGCCTCTTTTGAATGTGTAATCCATTCCTTTCAGGATCACCTTCTCACCATAGCTCTTGTATAATTTTTTCAGCTCAGCCACTTTTCCGCCAAGTCTGCTCATCTTAAGCTGAAGCTCAACCTGGTTGTTTTCAATCTTTTGCTTTGCCTGCTTCTCTACTTCATAGAAATTGTCCTGGCGACTCTTAGATTTCGTTGTACGCGCTTTCGGTTGTTTGCGCATCCACTCAAGCTCTTTCCTGTAAAGGTTCTTGGCCTTATCTATACTTGATGAATCACTTTCAAGTCTGGCAGATTTTTTCTCAAGATAGTTTTCGTAGTCACCTTTATATGTGTACAATTTACTTTCGTCTATTTCCATCACTTCGTTACAAACAGCGTCAAGAAAATAGCGATCGTGCGTAACAAGCAGCAGTGTAACTTTTTCCTGGTTCAGATAATGTTCGAGCCATTCTACCATTTCCACATCAAGGTGGTTGGTGGGCTCATCCATGATCAGAAGCACATGTTTATGTTCGAAGCCGATATCGATCAATGTTTTTGCAAGTGCAACACGTTTGCGTTGTCCACCTGATAAACTGGAAACCTGTTGATTAAGATGATGGATATTCAGTTTACCAAGGATCTGTTTAACCTTGGCATCAAAATCCCAGGCATTCATTTCATCCATTTTT
>JBEVNF010000078.1:0-3039 GCA_040508255.1 Flavitalea sp. | reverse complement strand
CATAATATTCGTAAGCAGGGTTAACTCCGTAGATCAGGAGGTTGCTTACGCGGCCAGCTTCCATATCTGCCACAAGCGCAGTCATGTCGCTGTCTACACCCTGGTAAGACAGGAGTGGAGTTGCCCAGTTGATAGTAGTTCCGTTTGCGCCGATCGCTTCGTTGATGGCGTTTACGATAACCTGGATGTCTTTATTATTGCTGCCACTTACTACAAGACCTTTACCACGGTTTGCAACAAGATCCTTTGCAGCTTTTTCGATACCCGCTTTCAGTTTTGCTTCAACACCTGTTGCACCCTGACCGTTAACGGCACTAAGAAGAGCAGCAGCTACAACACCAGCTTCTGAAGGGCGGTGAGTGTATCTTTCATCTGAGTTTGCACCCGTCATACTGAGCATACTTTCAAACTGGTAGTGTTTGCTCATTTCCGGGTTAGACTGGTTGATCTTACGGGTTGTTGTGTAATCAGCCTGTAGTTCAACTGAGTTCAGCCAGGTACCAAGGAAGTCAGCACCAAGGCTCACGATCACCTTAGCATTCTGGAACTCGTATGATGGAATTTCTTTTCTTCCATAAGACTCCTGGTTCGCAAGCAATATACCGCTGTACGAAACTGCATCGTACTGGACGTGTCTGTTTGCAGGATCCTTTGCAAGAAATCCTTTGATAATATCAAGAGTTGATGGAGATGTAATAGTAGAAGTAAGAAGTACAACAGGACCAGTCAGTTCACCAGCGAGTTTCTTATCAAGATCTTCGTAGCTGGTGGCGGTTTTACCTGTTTTTGGAGCGCGAGTACGTGCCGTATCATAAAGGTCCAGAACAGAAGCCTGGATACGTGCTGAAGTACCACCCTTTGTTAAAGAAGAAAGCGTGTTCCCTTCAATTTTGATCGGACGTCCGTCTCTCACTTTCGCAACGATAGAAACGGCTTCACCACCACTGATATAAGTAGTAGCATAGTAATCTGCAATACCCGGAACCATGTCCGCAGGCTTGTTCAGATACGGGATCATTTTGTTTACGGGAGTTTCGCAGCTGGCAGCCATGGCAGCAGCAGTGCTGAAACCAAGATATTTCAGAAAGTCCCTGCGCGAGGTGCCATCTGCACCAAGTTCTTTACCACTGCTGGCAACGAAAGGCAGATCTTCCTGAAACTCATTTTCCGACAGCTGTTTGTGCGCTTCAGTTGTATGGAGCTCGCCAAAACTCTGCCAGTACTTTTTATTAGCCATTTATTATCAGTTTGAAATATTTGAAAATTTTGCGAAAACCCTTGCTCTTCTTTACCTGTACACCGGTTTTCTACGAACTATTAATAGTGACATTTTTGACAATCAAGACCACCGATCTCCTTAACAGTTACACTGTCTCTTGAGCCGTTCTTGATCTCGTTGTGATATTTCTCGTAAATGCTGTAGAATTTGTTACCGTTGTTGCCAGATGAATCAACAAAGTTCACGTTGGTTTCGCGGTGACAGTTTACGCACCATCCCATGCTGAGTTCAGATGCCTGGAAAACCTCGTTCATCTTGGTGATCTCACCATGACAGGTCTGACATTGAACCTGGCCAGCCTTGGTGTGCTGTGAGTGGTTAAAATATACGTGATCAGGAAGTGTGTGAATCTTTACCCATGGAATTGGAGTACCTTCTTTGGTATACTTTCCAGCTTGTGCATCCCATCCAGCATATTCGTAGAGTTTCTTGATTTCAGCAGTTCCATTTACTTCAGTTCCATCTTCACGGTAAAGGGCAGGACCCGCATACTCAGCGATGTTCATGTGACAGTTCATACAAACATTTACAGAAGGAATGGTTGCCTGCTTGCCCTCGAGGGCTGGACCGTGACAATACAAACAGTTAATCTGATTCTGGCCCGGGTGAACCTTATGCGAGAAAAATATAGGTTGCTCAGGCTGATAGGTTTTGTTACGACCAAGACCGATAGCACCTTTAACAAGATAGAAACCGCCAACCACGAAAAGGATCAGCGTGATTATAGTTATGTAGGTTTTATTACGATAGAAAGGAATAGGCTCGCCAGAGTTAACACCATTTTTTTCATCAGCAAGCTTCCGGAGGTTGGCATTCACTTGCAGCATGATCAGCGCAACCACGGCAAGGATCAGTGTTAGTACCCCATACAAGATAGCGTTGTCACTCTCATCATATTTGGTTTCATTACCAGGAGTACTTGAGTCGCCGGTGGCGGCGGCTCCGGCTACCGGAGCTTTTACCGAATTAATATAATCCGCAATTGCGTCGATTTCCTTGGTACTGAGCGTCGGAAACGCAGTCATCACAATACCATATTGCGCTTTCAGACCTGAGGTATACGGGTCCGTCTGCATAAATTTAGTAGGATTATGAACCCAATCGTACAGCTTAGCCCTGTCGCTCCACGGTCCACGGGATTCAAATCCTGTAAGTGCAGGTCCTGATCCTTTTTTCAGTACGCCATGACAAGATGCGCAATTGTTCTGAAACAAGGATTTTCCGTCCTGCGCAGACAATTTGTTACCGAATGACAGTAACGTGATAAGAAGTAAGGATAAAAAAGTTCTGTTTGCTATTCGTCTCGAGTCAATCATATCAATTGAATATGATGAAATTATGTGGAAAAATTTCCTGAATTGGCTGCAAAAATAAGTCAGGATTTCAACATTATATCAACATCTTTAGAATTTTTTTGAGTCACTCTGGGCGCGGGTTTCAGCGAAATGTGAACCGTATTTTTAATATATCCGCCGGAATATGTCACGTTTTTGTCAATTGGTTTTTTTCGCCTTTTTATTTTCCTTGATTCGTAAACGGCTCTCCTCTTTAAATTGTCATGAAATTTTTGAAGCCAGTTTTTCCACAAGCGGGTGCGATACTTGCGCTATTTCAAATAGGTTTGTGAGATGTTCGATGGTCTGCAACGCAAATGGGGTGTCAGCGGGTTCAGGTTCGTCCTGATCTTTTGCATTTTCGCGATCGGGGGAAGCCTTACGGGATTTCTCGCGCGGAAGATCATGCCCTGGTTCCATATCGAT
>JBEVNF010000200.1:0-5507 GCA_040508255.1 Flavitalea sp. | reverse complement strand
CAGTTTTTCACTGTAAATGAAATTTTTTCAGATTTTAGCATGCGGTTGTGATCTGGCATTTGCCTTGTTTGTGATAATGAGAAAATTATTTTTTAACCAACTTAAAACTAAGGTAGTTATGACACTCGTAAAGCTAAACAGCAACTTGCTGAACAGTTTTCCATCACTGTTTGATGATTTCCTTAATCGTGACATTTTCAATTGGGGATTGAGTAATTTTTCAAAAACGAACACAACTGTTCCGGCGGTAAACATCAAAGAAAATGGCGACAGGTACGAAGTTGAAGTTGCTGCTCCAGGTATGAGCAGGCATGACTTCAAAGTGCAAATCGAATCAAACGTGCTCACTATCACTTCTGAAAAAGCATGCGGTGAGGAAAACAAAGAATTTTCTGATGAAAGGTACGTCAGCCGTGAATTTAGTTATCAATCATTCAGCAGGACCTTCACACTGGAACAAAATGTGGTTGACATCGACAAGATAGAAGCCAGGTACGAGGATGGATTACTGCGACTTTATATTCCAAAGAAAGAGCAGGTGAAACTCAAACAGCCCCGCTTAATAGAGATAGCGTAAGGAAGAGTAATGCAGTCGCTCATGCGATCTAATAATTCCTGTTAAACTATTAACTTATGAACTTTATTTTCAAAACGTTTGACTGGTTAAAACGAAAATTTAAGTCCTTAAGGAACAGAGACAGAGATGATGATCCTTATAGCGATAACAACTTTGTCATTCTATAAGATTAGGGTCGGATCCTAGAAAACAAACTCAGATGCTGCCGGCTTCCTGAATACAGTCGGCAGCATCTTACTTAATGCTACTATTGAAGATAATGTAACAGAACATTGAATTAATATCTCCTGATAGTGGCATAAACTCCATATGATTCAGAACGTATTGAGTAGAATGGTTTGAGACGATAAGTGTTATTCTGATCTTTAAGTTGAAATGAACCACTCTTGTCCATTTTTATCCCCTGGAGAAATGAAGATCAATTTAACAACATCACCATCCTTCCAAACTTTATCGGGTTTTAAAAAAGAGTTTGGTTTTGTATTTAAAGATTGTTCAACCCCATTGATACTGACTTTTGTCGCATTGGCCAGGATGGTATAAAGAGGTTAATAGCAAATTTTGTCTGTTTCTGTGCACCGACTGAAAAAGTTACCTCATTAGTTTCAGGAAAATTTCCATCAAAACTCGCGCGACTTACGTACAGGTCTGTTCATTGCCTGGTATTCGGACGGTGTTGTACCAAACTGTTTCAGAAAACTACGGGCGAAATGATGCTGCGAAGCAAAGCCCGTGGTTTCAGCAACTTCATAAATTTTATAGTCTCCTTCAACCAGTAATTCAGCTGCTTTCTTCAACCGCGTAAGATTCATCAGTTCATTGGGTGAGAGATCTGACACTTCCTTGATCTTTCTATAGAACGTTGGGCGGCTCATGTTCATAGCACGGGCGAGCTGCTCAACATCCAACTCCTGGTTCCTGAGATTTGCGTTGATAAAATCATGCAGGCGCCCGAGAAACTCTTCATCTGCCCGTGAGTATGCGATGCTTTTTAAATGCGCGACCGGTGAGTTTGCATAAAAATCTTTCAGCTTGGTCCGGTTGGCTATCAGGTTCGAAACCTGCGCCAGCAGATACTTTGGCGAAAAAGGCTTTTCTACATATGCATCCGCTCCAAACTCAAGGGCATCTATCCTGGCTTCCAGTGTCTTCTTGGCAGTAAGCAGTATGAAAGGGATATGACAAAGATTGAAATTTGATTTTACCCTTTTACACAATTCAAAGCCATCAATCAACGGCATCATAATATCGCTGATGATTATGTGCACGGAATCTTTTTCAATTACCTGCAATGCTTCAGCTCCGTTACGCGCACTCATCACCTGGTAGGAAGGCTCGAGCACCTGGCCAAGATATTCTATGATCTCAGCATAATCATCTACAATAAGTACAACAGGTTTTGTCATCAGCATAATTATTAATTGATTAAGATGCGCCCGGTCGCCGGCCCAACTTCTTTTTCAGATTTGATATAACTTTCCGGTGTTAATGTATTTGTATTCTGCAAAACCGGGCTATCTGTAAGGTTAAGCTCCAGTACAAATACATTCATTCCATTAACCGGCGGCTCCAGCATCAGTTTGCCATTATTCAGCTCAGCCAGCGTTTTGGATATGGCCAAACCGAGACCGGTACCTTTCTGGTGACTGGTTTCAGGAATTCTTACAAATGGTTCGAAGATTTTATCCTTATACCCGGATGGAATAAGATATCCATCACTACGAAACTCGATCCGGAGTTTATTCTCCTGTTCTTTAAAGATGAAATTTACCAATACAGATGATCTCGCATACTTGATGGCGTTTGAATAAAGGTTACCGATTATTTTTTGAAGCGAATCGGAATCGACCATTGCCAAAAAAGAAACATAAGGCAGATCAAGTTGCATGCTTAGCTTGTTTTGTACAGCTAGCGGAGTAAAGCTGCTGTGAAGATCAGAAAGTAATGAAGCCAGATCGCTTTGTTGAAAATTCAACGAAAAACCCCTGACCTCTGTCTCCCTGAAATCCAGCATCTGCTCTGCGATATCGAGCAGCCTGTTTGTATTGCGTTCCATTATTTTCAGGCTGGTCTTTACTCCGGGCACTTCGTCTGCACAGGTTAAAATATCTTCCATGGGTCCCTGAATGAGTGTTAACGGCGTACGGATCTCATGTGCTATATTGGTAAAGAACTCTATCTTATTACGGTAAAGTTCATTTTCCTTTTCATGTTGTATCTGTTCAATCCTTCTTTTATTTTTCTCGGATATATGCCTGTGATAACTCCAGACCAGGAATGCCAGAACTGAAACACCCACCAGCGAGTATAACAGGTATGCCCAACCGCTTAACCAGAATGCAGGCAATATAACTATATGCAGTGTTGCTTCGTGGGGATTCCAGACGCCACTGTTGTTAGAGGCTTTTACACGGAACGTATAACTGCCTGCCGGCAATTCTGTAAAGTATGCTTTACGACGCGATTTCAGCACCGTCCATTCTTTATCCAGTCCTTCCATTTTGTAAGCATATTCATTGATCTCTGGTGAGATATAGCTGAGCCCGGCGAAATCTATCGTGAAGGTTGACTCTTTATGCCCAAGCGTAAGATCAGATGTGTAAAGGATCGACTTCTGAAGAGGTGTTCCCTTCGGCCTGACCGGTACATCACGGTTGTTGATCTGTAAGCCTGTAATGTATACAGGAGGAACAGTGGCGTTGTTTGTAAGCATTTCAGGGATAAAACTGATCATACCCTTAACGCTACCAAAATACATCCTGCCGAGAGAGTCCTTATAAGCCGAGTTCCAGTTGAACTGATCATTCAATAAACCATTTGCGGTTGTAAAAGTTTTAAACCCTTTGCCTGACCGATCATAACGGGTAAGCCCACGCGCAGAACTGATCCAAAGATTGTGCTGACTATCCTCCAGTATTTTAAAAAGGAAATTACTCGGCAAACCATCCCGGGTGGTGTAGGTTTCAAAGCTCCTGCCACCCGGCAAAAATCTGCTTAATCCGCCCTCTGTAGCAAACCAGATTACACCCTGGCTGTCAAGAAACTGCCCGTTGACCATGTTGCTGGGCAAAGAAGTACTATCACCAGGATCGTTTTTGAAATTCGTGATCTTACCTGACTGCCGGTCATAACTAAACACACCATTTCCCAACGAACAGATCCAAAGCAAACCATTTTTATCTTCCAGCATTGACTGGGTCTGAAATTCAAATCCCGGCACCTGGCTGAAGCTGTCGGTTTTGCGGTTGTACAAAAACAATCCGTCCCAGGTTCCGACATAAATTTCGTTATGGCTACTCCGGAACATATGCACAATGAAATTGCTCTTAAACGAATTTTTACCGGCCTTGTAACGACGCACAACTTTTTCAGTGCGCAGGTCCATCCGGTCAATACCATATTGATAGGTTCCTATCCATAACTCATCTCCATCAACCAGCAGTCCATGGATATTGTAATAGGATATGCTGCCGGGCTTCCCATCCGGCAGGAAATGCCTGAACTTACCGGTAGCAAGATCCATCTTATTCAATCCACCATCTTCAGTTCCGATCCAGAGATTGCCGCGGTTGTCAGGGCAGATCTCGTGGACACCGTTGCCACTTAAAGAATGCAGGCTGTTCTGCGAAAAATATTTTTCAAAATGGCTGTAGGGAAATGCATAATAACTAACACCCCCAAACCTTGTACCTGCCCAGATACCACCTTCATTGTCTTTATACAAAGTATTGATTGCATTATCTGACAGCGAGTAGTTGTTATGCAACTCGCGGCGAAGATGTTCATAGCTGCCATCCCTGAGATTATATACCAATATTCCCGTTTCGGTTGCGATCCAATAGATATCGCCGGAATAATGTAAAAAATCTCTTGCGAAGATTACGGTTGCATCCGGATTAAAAATGTGGATGTCACGGTAGCTTCCGGTTCTAAGGTCAAACAACTTCATCCCTTCTTTCAGCGTGCCTACCAGGATTGAACCCTGGCGCGTGGAATACAGAATTTCAAGGGACCGGGACGCGGGACTGCTATTGTTGGCGAAAAGATCAAAACTTTTAATGTTCCTGGTATCCGGATCTATGCGACGAAGTATACCAGCCCTGTCTCCTACCCATATGAATCCATCCTCGTCGCCACAAATACTGTTGATCCGCATGTCTTCCCCCGGGAAGTCGGTATGCACACCGCTTTTTACAGAATAACAAAAAAGACGCTGGTGAAGAGTGAACCATAAATTTCCCCGCTTATCAATGAAGAGGGATCTTGCTATCAGATTTTTTGTAAACGGCAGCAGCTGAAATTGCTGTACCACGGGATCATACCGATAGATGCCTTTATTGGTGGCGAACCACATAATCTCATTTTCATCCTGGCATATACTGTATACTGAATTATTTCCTATGCTGTTCGGATCATCACCCGTGCTGCGAAAGGTCTGAAAGGTATAGCCATCAAAACGATTCAGCCCATCAATGGTACCGAACCACATAAATCCCTTTTTATCCTGCAGGCTACTGATCACGATATTGTTGGAAAGGCCGTGTTCTACTTCGTAGTGTTTGAAGTAATAATGCGTTTGTGTAACACCATAATGCTGCAGGGCAACAAAAAGGAGAAGCAGGAAGTATCGTGTCTTCAAAAACAAGTCTGGCAGTTTTGGCAATCGTTATGAACAGGTTCACATTATAAGAAGCAATTGTTTCAAAATCTCATATTGAGATAATTTGGACCAATTATGAAACAAACCGCAACACGTATTCGGGAAAATTATTCTTTCTTCACTCAGCCATAATACTCTACTTAATCAAAACATTGCTGTATGAACAATTCCCACTCATGTAATCCCGCACGTCCAATCTTTTTTCAGAACAAAATTCAAAAAGCATTTTTGCGTCTTCATCATTAAATGTAATAAATACATTTATTATAA
>JBEVNF010000570.1:0-3863 GCA_040508255.1 Flavitalea sp. | reverse complement strand
ATATTTGCTCATAAAACCATAACTTTGCCCACTTTTATGCGATCAATCTTTCTCATTCTCATCTTATTTGTCGGGTTCACTTCTTGCTCCAAGTTTGCCAAAGTGCAAAAGAGCACAGACTATGACTACAAATTGCGGATGGCTGAGAAATACTATGTTGCCAAGAAATATAACTATGCGCAACAGCTGTATGAAGAGCTGTTTCCGATCTTTAAGGGGCAACCCCAGTTCGAAGATCTTTTCTATAAGTATGCTTATTGCTCTTATAATCTGAGAGACTGGCTGCAGGCAGAAAACCTGTTCAAACAGTTCACTGAGGTGTTCCCAACCAGCCAAAAGGCCGAAGAAATGGAATACATGAGAGCCTATACCTATTACAGGCAATCGCCAAAAGCGGAGCTGGATCAGACAAATACCCAGAAAACAATTGGTCTGATGCAGACATTTATCAATACCCATCCGGGTTCAGCAAGGATCAAGGAGGCAAATGGGATAATTGACAAGTGCCGGATAAAACTGGAGGATAAAGAAGTTAAAAGTGCTACCTTGTATTATAATATGGGTCATTACCTGGCAGCAGGGATTGCTTATACGAGCCTGATGAACAATTTTCCGGATTCTGAAAGAAGCGAGGAATATAAACTCCAGGTTATTAAGAGCTACTTTCTTTATGCAAAGAACAGCATAATAGAGAAACAGGCGGAGCGTTATGAGAAAGTGGTGACCGAATGTAACGATTTTACTGATCGTTTTCCGGATCATGCATTTTCAAAAGACGTAGAACGCTACAGAAACCTATCACAATCAAACATTAAAGAAATACAAAATGAGTCGGCTAAGAAGACAGATTAGTGCCAATACCGCAAATACTGCGGAAACGAAAGATCTGAACGTTATCAAGAGCAAAACTGGTAATGTTTATGAGTCTATCGCTATTATTGCGAAAAGAGCTAACCAGATCAATATTTCTTTGAAGGAAGAATTACACAGCAAGCTGGAAGAATTTGCCAGCCATACAGATAGCCTCGAAGAAATTCACGAAAACAAAGAGCAGATCGAGATTTCAAGAGCTTACGAAAGAATGCCGAATGCATCTCTTCTTGCTACCCAGGAGTTCCTGGAAGACAAGATCTACCATCGTAAGAACGAAGATGATCTGTTCAGTTAATCAATAGATTCTTCTGAATCTCCTTCAGTTATGAAGACAAAATTATAGTAATGAGCGACAGTGACCCTGTCGCTTTTTTCGTTATTTTTTGCAGTAATTTTAGTGCATGTTCCAGGGAAAGAAAATATTGGTTGGTATTACAGGAAGTATTGCAGCGTATAAGTCGATTTTGCTTGTGCGTTCGCTTGTTAAGGCAGGAGCAGAAGTGAAAGTAGTGATGACTCAGGCCGCGAAGGATTTTGTTACGCCGCTCACACTTTCAACGATGTCAAAAAATGATGTGATCGTTGATCTGTTTGCCGAAGGCTCCTGGTCAAACCACGTAATGCTTGGCAGATGGGCGGATTTATTCGTGATTGCTCCGCTCAGTTGTAATACGCTTGGTAAGATGGCCAATGGTCTTTGTGACAATATGTTGCTTGCTACCTATCTGTCTTCTACATGCCCTGTGGTTGTTGCCCCTGCAATGGATGAGGATATGTGGCATCACCCGGTAACCGGTGAAAATCTTACTAAACTTGCCGGCTTTGGAAATAAAGTAATTCCGGTTGAGAAAGGGGAGCTCGCAAGCGGGCTTTACGGTGATGGCCGGATGGCCGAACCGGAAACCATCATGCAGTTTATCGATGAGCATTTTTTCCGGGAAAAAGATCTTGCAGGTAAAAAAGTGCTGGTCACCGCCGGCCCAACTTACGAACCGATAGATCCGGTACGCTTCATCGGCAATCACTCCTCAGGAAAAATGGGCATCGCCATTTCAAAAGAACTTGCAAAACGCGGTGCTAGTGTGGATCTTGTGCTTGGCCCATCTTCACTGAATATCAATATAGAAGGTATCCGTGTACATAAAGTGCAAACCGCTGCAGAGATGTTCCAGGTTTGCCAGGACAGGTTTCCAACCGCAGATATCGGGATCATGTCTGCTGCCGTAGCTGATTACACCCCGGCGGTCTATGCCGATCAGAAGATCAAGAAAACGGGTAACGAATTGCAGGTGCAGCTTACCAAAACAAGGGATATCCTTAAAAGTCTCGGCGAACAAAAAAAGCCCAACCAGCTCCTCGTAGGTTTTGCGCTTGAAACTACGAACGAGCGGGAATATGCCATCGGAAAACTGAACTCAAAAAATGCGGATCTGATCGTAATGAACTCCCTGAACGATGAAGGAGCGGGTTTTGGTCACGATACAAATAAAATCACAATCTTTGAAAAGGACGGGCAGGAGATCGCTTATGATCGCAAACCCAAACAACAAGTTGCAAAAGATATCGTTGATAGAATTGTAAACATGTTACATGCGTAGACTATTTGTGTTTTTGATGATTGCTGCCGGGTCGCTGACCTGTAGGATTCAGGCCCAGGAGCTCCAGGCGAAGGTTTCCATAAACGCTTCGCAGGTAAGTTCGCAGACAGATAAAAAGATCTTCCAGACACTTCAGAATAGCCTCACAAACTTTCTCAATACCCGGAAATGGACGAAGGAAGCCTACAAAACCAATGAAAAGATCGTTTGTAACTTTCTGATCATGGTCAAAGAGGCGGTTGGCAACAATACCTATACCGGTAGCATAATGGTGCAGGCGGCCAGGCCCGTTTATAACACCACTTATGAAACTCCGCTGATCAATTTCCAGGATGAAGCATTTACTTTCAAGTACGTGGAGTACCAACCCGTTGAGTTTAATGAGAATCGTGTCAGTGGTTCTGATCCGCTGGCATCAAACCTTACTGCAACCATTGCCTATTATGCTTATATGATCCTTGGGCTTGATTATAATTCATTTTCACTGCGTGGAGGTGACCCTTATTTTCAGAAGGCACAACAGATCGTGAACACTGCACCTGAGGGACGTGACATCGCCGGCTGGAAGGCTTTTGATGGTTTGCGTAACAGGTATTGGCTGATGGAGAATCTCACCAACAACCGTTACGCGATCGTTCATGATGCGATCTACAGTTATTATCGTCTTGGTCTCGACCTGCTGTATGAAAATGAATCTGCAGGAAGAACCGCTATACTTAATACGCTCGGCCAGTTCAACACTTTGAACAATGATATTCCGAATACGATGATAGTTCAGTTCTTTTTCCAGGGAAAGTCTAATGAATTGATCCGTATCTTCAAGAAAGCACCACCGGAGGAAAAGGTGAAAGCGCAGGAAATCCTTGCAAAAATTGATGTTACCAATTCCAACAAATACAGGCAGGAACTTCGTTAACGCTGCTTTGTGATTAGGTGCAAGGAATTCCGGCTCAGCTCAGTTAATTTTGACAGATGAAATTACCCGGCTTCAGGGGCCTGTTGGCCATGATTGCAATTGTTTGTTTGTTTGCCTGCGTAGATCGCAAGAAAGTACCTTCTGATATCCTGCCAACCGACAAAATGGAGGCCGTAATCTGGGACATGGTACTTGCCGACAGGTTTGCGTCACAATTCGTGATCAGAGACACTCCCCGTGTAAATCTGAAAGACGAAACCTTTAAACTCTACAGTGAAGTATTTGCAATACATAAAGTTTCAAGAGAAGAATTTACAAAAAGCTATAAGTTCTACATGACGCGTCCTGATCTGAGCCGTGTAATGTTTGACAGCATATATGCCCGCGCGAACAGGAAGAAAGAAGAAGCTTACAGACCCAAAATGGATAAGCCGCTCGATACCACCGCAGGAAAGGATTCATCGAAAAATGCAACA
>JBEVNF010000503.1:0-3132 GCA_040508255.1 Flavitalea sp. | reverse complement strand
AGCTGAATGCCATGCGTCAAAACCTTACCATGTTTTGGAAAAAAGTTGCGAAGTACAAGCGGACTGAACTTATTGTACCCATTACGCGGAACATATCCAACTTCGGCAGTATAGTTTCGGCCAACATATTGTTGCTGATAATACAGTGTCCATTTCTTACTTAAATACTGAAGGTGACCGGCGACTACCTCATCCCTTGACTGTGAAGCCGGGCCGAATGATTTAAGGCCGAGGAGTTTTCCGGTAAGTTTATTATTGGAAGATGCCAGGTTATATTCAAGTCCCGCAGTACGGTTAAAGCTTTTGGATGGCACCGTACTTTTCCAGGTCTCAGTTGCCTGTTTGTTGATGAAAATAAAACCGATGTTCGATCTCGCAAAAACCTTACGTTGCAATGTGATCACACCAAAATTCTGCGCGCCGATATCATTGGTGTAAGAATGTCCGGTTTGCAGATCCATCATCCCGATCCGCCAATCCTTGTTGATCTTACCCGTGAGTTTCGCCCCGAAATGGATCGGAACATTCAAACCTATTCTCCGCGAAAAGAAAGGCCTGATATCAGCATACCCAAAATTGTTGAACAGATCACCATTCTCAAGAAAGAATTGTCTTCTTTCCGGGAAGAATAACTCAAACCTGTTCAGGTTGATCACCTGCTGATCGACATCAACCTGCGAAAAATCAGGATTAAAAGTGAGATCCAGATTGAGCGATGAAGTGACAGCGATCTTAGCATCACCCCCGATATTCCATTTATAATCTGTGGGTTTGTTATTCACCCGATCAGAAGTCACAGAACCAAGGGTATATGGGATCAGAGAGATATTGCTTTTGGCTGCGGGTGGTGCTGAATCCCACACTAGCGTTCCTGTGTATGCGAGGGCGGCAGTCGGGAACTGTCTCGGTACCGGTGCCCAGGCAGATTTTTCCGTGGTCTTCAGATCGTTCCTTCCAAAATTGATCCCCCATTCTGTTACTCCTTTTTTGTACCGGATACTTTTGAATGGGATCGAGGCCTCCCAGGTCCATTTGTCAGCATCCTGCTGAATGGCAGAGGTCCACTTGGTATCCCAGTTAAGATCAACCTTTGATCCTTCATACATCGAACCATCCCATTGCGCGCCGGCAGCATTCGCACCAAAACTGAATCCGTCTGTCCTTGCATCAAAGGGATCGATAAAAAAGAGAAAATTGTCATTCTTCACAAAGTTGAAATCACGTCGAAGTGATTCAACCATGTACGGGCCCTTCAGCTTGTTATAACAATGAACGATGATGTAAATGTTCTTTGAGTCATAGGTCATGCGAACCTGGGTACGAACATTAGCAAGGCTCGTATCCATGGGGAGTGTCATAAAGAACTCAGATGTGGAATCAGCCAGTTGCCAGGCCAGTTCATCCATACGGCCATCAATATCAATATTGCCTGAGGTTTTGCGGATATGATACCTCCACGCTGCATTCTGCTTTTGCGCAGCAACGGGTATTGCGCTGCAAAAACAAAACAAACAAACAAGCAAACGAACACAAAAGCGAACCGCAACACGATTACGCGAAAATCTTACCGGCAATAACTTTCTCAAAGCGTTAGAATTGCCGGTAAGATAAAACTTTTTGCAGTTCGCTTATTTCCTTAGTTTTTTGAATTCAGATCCATCCTTCCATTTGACAAACTCAGTTTCAAATGCGAGTTTTTTTCCGACCTGGAAAAAGAGCTTCAGATCTGCGATACCACCTGCCATTGAGAACGTTGCCGGATCATACTCATCAGAAGGACGGTGATAATGTTTCTCTGTATATTCTGCCTGTTGCTTTTCTCCATAACCGGGCTCCTTACCCGGGATATCCATTCCTCTTTCTGTATAAAGTGCCGGAACACCAACTTTTGCAAAATTGAAGTGATCGCTTCTGTAATAGTAACCGGCTTCGGGATGTGGTT
This sequence comes from Flavitalea sp., assembly GCA_040508255.1. Classification (GTDB taxonomy): domain Bacteria; phylum Bacteroidota; class Bacteroidia; order Chitinophagales; family Chitinophagaceae; genus DATHKG01. Next base: position 1,190 of record JBEVNF010000503.1, on the reverse strand, counting down.
CAAAGGTCACTACCCTGCCCTGTTTCTCTGCTTCGGTTTTCAGATAATCTTCGAGATCAGACTGGCCCTTTCCGATAATGATCACATCTTTTGCAACATCTGAAGGTGCAAGCACATCCATGTTGATATTGGCCACCGTTTTGTCGAGCGGAAAGATCGGGTTCATAGTATAATATGCCGAACCCCAGAGACCCTGCTCTTCTGCAGTTACTGCCAGGAAAACAATGGTGCGTTCAGGCTTTTCTTTCAGGTTTTTAAATACTCTTGCAAGTTCAAGAAGACCGGCTGTGCCTGATGCATTATCAAGTGCGCCGTTATAAATTGAATCACCGGTTTCATCCGGCTTGCCAACACCGAAATGATCCCAGTGTGCAGTATAAATAATCACTTCATCGGGACGTTTGGTTCCGGTAATCTTTGCAACAACATTATGTGACTTACTATAAGTGCTTTTAACTTTCATAGTTGTGCTCACCTTCAGGTTGAGTGGTACAGCTTTAAAACCACGTTTATTAGCCTGGGTAAGTAATGTGCTGTCGAAACCAGCTTCCTTAAATAAGCGATTGGTGGCGGGTTCGCTGATCCAGCCAATTACATCACTGTGTTTGATATTCTTGCCTCTTTCATCCAACTGCAAACGATCGCTGTTGAATCCATTCTGCTGAACTATAAAAGGATAACTTGCTGCGGCGGTGTTGTGTATGATGATACATCCTTTGGCTCCCTGTCTCGCAGCCTCTTCATACTTATAGGTCCAGCGACCATAATAGGTCATTTCCTTGCCCTTGAACAATGTTGTGTCACCGATCCAGAAACCAGGGTCATTCACCATTACAAGAACAACCTTTCCTTTTACATCAAGACCTTCATAATCGTTCCAGTTATGTTCAGGTGCCACCACGCCAAAACCTGCGAATACAAGTCCGGCAGTATCCAAGGAGATAAATGAATCAGTTTTATCGGTCCAGATCACATAATCATTATAGGCTTTCAGATTGAAAGTTTTTTTTGAAGATTGCACCTTCATGGATGGGGCTGCAGTTGCAAGAAGATTCACCATGGGAACATCCTGCGTATAGCTATCGCCGTTACCCGGCTCCAGACCAAGAATTTTGAACTGATTTTCAAGATAGCTGATGGTGCGGATTTCTCCCTCTGTGAATGGCATACGACCCAGCAAAGAATCGTCT
>JBEVNF010000186.1:0-8481 GCA_040508255.1 Flavitalea sp. | reverse complement strand
TTTTTCGTTGATAATTGCATAATAAAAAATGACTAAGCCCGGTACATGGATTGCATGTATACCATGCAATTAATAATTTTACGGGAATTTTAAACTTGTGTTTAGTTTATGCCGACCAATCAAACCGAAAAATTATCGGCTTCGGAACTGATAGATCAGAAGAAATTTATTAGTGATGCAAGATATGTCGTGGCTTCGGAAGTTGCACTCTCAATAGTTCTTGATTATGCGGACATCGAAACCAGGCGTCTCAGAAAATCTAACACTATGCTTAGATATGCCCTTTTTGCAGTTATGTGTGTCGCGCTGGGGGGATATTTTGCACTCACTGTTTCCGTTGACAAATGGTTGAAAACACAGCCTACACAGTTTCACAAGAGCGGTGCTGCAGGTAAGGTCAAGGACACAAAAACGACACATTAACATGTATGAGGATTGCCCGATATTACAAACCTGAACTGGAAGTACTTCGCTTCCTGGCGTTTTCTTTTGTATTCATCGTACATCGTCTGGATCTTGCCCCGATCGACCAAGAAGAATATTATTGGGCTATCACTTTAGCCTGATCGACAATTATGGAGTTCCCTTATTCTTTTTTCTCAGTTCTTTTTTGATCACACCAGATTTACGCTTGTTCCTTCGCGGGACTAGTGTTCATTCGAATCAGCGCTCTCGATTACTAAGGTTTAGCACGTATCAATCAATTTAGCGTATTACCTCAACGTATTTACTTCACTGTAATGAACTCTTCTGCGTACAGGGGACCATTTGAAGTTATGCCCTGAATTACGATTCGAAACTTACCGGTAATATCTCCGGTGTAGAATTCAATCCTGCTAGCCGTTTTAGAATTCACGTTTACTTTATGATCCCAATAAACAGTCGACAATAACTGTGGTGACTCATCGCTGATTTTGGTTTCATCCAATGGGTAAAACTCTTTAGTAAAATATACAGCAGGTATTTTAATTCCGGCATCTCTATCACGCCATTTCGGAGCTATCTTATTGATGCAATTTCTATAAATTATCGGACCGTCAGCCGTGTAATATTGACTGCCAGGAACTGGCTTTGAGCCAATAACATGTTCAGTACAGTTTAAAACGTTATTCATACAAACGTAGTCATAGCAATTAACCAGCTCATCCAGATCAACCGAAAATCCATATATTTTCTTGTCCTTAGAGCTTTTTACAACCACTTCATCCAACATCTTTACACTTTCGAACTCAACCACCTTGTAAGCTGAAGCACTGGTACTAATATTTGATTCATTGAATTGATATCGAACCGCATTACCGATTATTCTGTTGTAATTAAGATCAGTACGATCAAATGAAATTTCATACGTTTCTGGCGCCTGCTTTGTAACGATCATCGTGAGCGTTTCTTTGGTGGGTGACAATAATTCATTCCGCGGTATTGAAAAGCGGCCGGTATTGTCCGTGAGTATTGTACTAAATCTATTCTTCCCGATGATTGACAATGTTATCGGAGACTTGATTTTTCCAAATCGTTTTTTTACCTGCCCACGCAAAGTGTCAGGCAATGAGCTAACCATGCGTGGAGTGTTCGCAGCTTGCGCAAACTCCTGCCATGTATATTTTGACCAACCTTTAACCAACAGCAGGTCTTCCATATACTCCTGGTCTTGTAATTGAAATGGCGATAGGCTTGATGTTGCTTTGTTAATATATCTTTCAACATAGAAAAAACTACGGATATTCTGATTGTCTGCATTAGCTATTCTGTTGTCCTGTACACATGCTATCGAAACATTTCCAACAGTTCTTTCGCCCGGACTTGCATCAAGAGAGATGTTCAACTTCACTTTCTCTCGTGTTGAATAAATATTTTTATCAGTCTTCAGGATAACAGACATGTTTTGATCCCTTCCTATCAAAATCATTCGTTCTGTGACAGGTACTCCTGAATCATCAAGAACACATACAGAAGCCAGTCCCTTAAATCCGGGATCGATGAGCATTTTTACTTTTTTCGTTGTACTGGCCATATCCAGTTCATGCGAGGCAATGGTATCCTGAAAATTGTGTATCAAAATTTTCAGTCTGGAAATTTGTACAGATGAGATCGCAAAACTCAAAGTATCGTGGAATACCGCCTGATCCATCGTCAGCACGCAGCCACGGTCAAGCGCTTTCGGTAAATCAAATGTTTGGGATGAATCTTTGTTGCTCCCTGGTAAGCGCAGAGAATATATATTCTTTGGATCCGGCACAATTTTAAATCTGCCGACTCCATTTGATCCACTTAATAATGTATCGATAACGTTCCCGTTGCGACAAAGAAACGCCATCGTTTTCTGAGGCGTTCCATTGCTTGTTTTGCATTCCCATGCCACTGTACTCAATAAGCCATTGACCAAATAACCTCCTTCAGGAAAAAAACCCACCTGCAATAATTTTTGCGAAATTGGTAAGGTTAAAAAAACTGACTTACCACTTGTTTTGACTTCAACATTCAGCACCTTATTCTGCACAGAGTCTGGGATCGTAATAACCATCCTACCCTTTTTTATATTTTGTACAACAGGTTTGTCTGACCCGAATCTAAATTTTGCGGAATAGATCTCTTTGCCCACCTCTTTGACTTTAAGAAGCACCGCCCTGTTTGTTGCAGCGCCGGTATCCAACATCTCAATTGATGCCTCAATGGGCAAAGTACGCGTTTCCTTTACTGTAATACGTTGAGAGAAGATGTCTGCGGCATTAAGACTTGAATCAAACAAATTTGTGTAACAATTTATAATGTAATCACCTGCCGGCAGGCTGTCAGGAATCATGAAATCTCCGAACACAAGCCCATTAAGCGTCGCGAACCTGCTCTCCAATTCCACATGTTGTCTTGCGCTGCTGACCAGGCTGAGATACATGGTGTGGTATTGTTTAATTCGTGATGAGGAAGCAAGAACGTATCCGGTAAACCAAACTGTTTCATTCGGAACATAAATGGTTTTATCAAAATGGACAAATAAGGGGTTGATGGGCTCCCCGGATTTTATGCCAGCAACCTGACCATAACTGAAAATGCAGGACATAAAGAAAGCCACTACGAGAGATACTGGCATCTTGACAATCGTTTGTTTTGGAGAAAATACAGCTTTTTTTATTGCGGATTATTAAAATACCCAATGTTGAATTCCGGAAACTCAACATGAAATACGCCTAAACCCTTTCTCATATTTGCCGTTTCCGCGAAATGTGCTGATCATTTTTTCAACGACAATTGCCGCAGCTTTTTTTTAATTACAGTTCCCGACTGTTTAAGATCCTTTTCTTCCCACCCTCCTTCAGAGGCAGCCGACTTTTGCAACACCGAGCAGGTTTCATCTTTATCAGAAACTGACCAGGTGATCCAGCTGATCTTCCGGCTTTCCATCCATGTGATCCAACGATCCCATTCCTCCAAATTCAGTGGACCATCACCTGTTGCTTCCATACCTGCAGATTCCGATACAAAGATTGGTAATCCATCGGCAATTGCCTTATCAGTACGGTCGCGCAACCATTGTTTATGAGTAGCTGCATAAAAATGTACAGTATACATCAGGTTATGCTGGTCAGTGATGGGATCAGCTGCGGGGAGTTGTATATCCTGATCCCAACGCGGACAACCTACAAGGATAATATTGTCTGGATCCACTTTGCGGATACTGCGGATGATGGCTTCGCTGTATGCTTTTACTTCCGGCCAGGTTTCATAGTCAGGTTCATTGAACAGTTCATAGATCACGTTTGGATACTTGCCATACAACATCGCCATCTCACTGAAAAATTTCCCGGCCTCGGTTTGATGAAGATTATGATCATGCCAGTCAATGATCACATAGATTCCCTGTTTTATCGCCGCATCGACTACGGCGCGGATACTGGCGACTGAGCCTTCCGGATCTTTAAGATACCCTTTACTGTTTAATTCGATGCCCATAGCTGCGCGAACAACAGTGCATGACCAGTCATTCGCTAAGGTTTGCACAGCACCGGCATTGTAAAATCTTGGCCATAGATTATGCCAGCCAAAGCTCATTCCACGCAGTATCACAGGGTTACCTGCTGAATCACAAAGCTGTGTTCCTTTTACCTGAAGTTGCCCGAATCGTTTGACAGGCTGCGCGTTTGTCTGCGAGGCTAACGAGATCAACAGCAGGGTAATTAAAATTTTGTTCATAGATGATATTTGATGCAGAGCCGGGGCCCTGAAGTTTTTTGTAAAAGCATCAGTTTCCACTACAACAATACGACTTTTAACTACACCAGCTTTTCATTAGCTACTCATCTTTGCATCAGTTAAAACAATTACTATGCAAACGGAAATAAAGAATTGGACAGTTGCAGATATGCCAATAGGGAACAATCGCCTGGCCGTTATTACAGGCAGTACTGAGGGAATTGGATTTGAGGACGCTGTGGCTTTAGCATCAAAGGGATGGCAGGTGGTAATGATGGGCCGCAATGCGAAAAAAGGGGCTGAGGCAATTGATGAAATTCATCAGGCTAACAGTAAGGCAAAAGTAAGTTTCGAAAGGATCGACCTTGCAAATCTATCCTCAATAAAAGCCTTCGCATCAAGGATGATTGCAAAGGGAGAAGCCATTGATCTGCTGATAAATAACGCCGGCGTGATGACACCACCAAAACGACTCGAAACTGCCGATGGATTTGAGTTACAGTTTGGCACCAACCACCTTGGCCACTTCGCATTAACAGCACAGCTTCTTCCATTGATAAGCAAATCATCTTACGCCCGTATTATTACAGTTTCGAGTATAGCAAACAGGCAAGGGGCAATCAATTTCGATGATCTTCAGTCAAAATCCATATACGCTCCTGGCAAAGCTTACAGCCAGGCAAAACTTGCGAACCTGATGTTCGCTCTGGAACTTCAGCGACAAAGTGAAAAACATGGTTGGGGGATCACAAGTATTGCTGCACACCCCGGCGTTTCAAGAACTAATTTACTTATTACGGGTGCAGGGCGATGGAGTGCTGCGGGGATCGCCAGAACTTTTCTCCCGTTTTTATTTCAGCCATCCGCTCAGGGAGCATTGCCAACCTTATATGCTGCTACCTCCCCGGATGCGAAAGCAGGCTCATATTACGGACCAGGCAAAATGATGGAGACCCGAGGGTTCCCATCTATCGCGAAAATACCTGCACAGGCAGAAGATAAAAATGTTGCTTTAAAGTTATGGAGGATCTCTGAAGAGCTGGCAGAAGTTTCATTCACGGTTTAAGGTTTACAGATAATTGAAGCATGCCGTCCAATCTGCTGCCAGCTACCATTCTCAAAGATCCAAACATTGGTGAACCGTCGTTTTACAGGCTCTCCGGCTTAGCTTCTGCGAGATCGTGACGTGCCACAAAAACTTCGGTTCCCATAGTGATGACGACCTTGTTCTTAATTAGAATTTTTTCAATAGATCTTGTGAAAGAACTATAATCAATCAAACCAGCCTTCTGGTTCTGAAATACCGCACTCCGGCCGTCGGCAATAGTATTCCTTGGCGTTGTTACTAAGAGCAGGAAAGACAAAAGATGTTTCATTTGGCCTGATTCAAGTGTTATAAAATTGTTGAACCGATTCTTGTAATTTATATGGGTATAAGCTCTCATATCAGGTGAATTATTGAATGACCTCCGGAGAAGGTCTAACGAAGGATTGGTTGTGTGAGCGACAAGCGTGAAAGTGCAAGAAACAGCTGAAAGAGAGGCGAGCATGAATTTTGATTAGCCGATATCGGATCCTACATAAAAGATAATCAGCCAAATGTTTGGTCCTGTATTCAAATGAATATTTTACTGGTTTCCGGTCCTGGCATTTCACTGAAAGAGCCTTACAATAGCGGTATAGAATCATTTATGGTGTCCTTCGCCAATAAACTGGTTGAAGAAGGACATAATGTTGACGTTGTTGCGCTTGAGGCGGATGCCAATTGCAAATTCAGGGTTCTTAACCCTTTCCGTGTGTTTAAAAGAACACCTCCATTTTTCAAAAGGTTACAGGAGCTGCGTCAGTTTAAAAATCTGGATGTAAGTCATTATGATGTCATCCACTACAATATGTTCTATCCGCACCTTCTGAAAGCGGGACTTACATTCAACAAACCTTTATTTCTCACACTGCATTCGCCTGCCGACAAAAAAAGAATTCTTGCATACAAAAAACTTTCCCGGCAAGGTGATATAACCTTTGCAGCAATTTCAGAACGAGTCAGGCTGCAATGGGAGCAGGCACTTGCCAAACAAATACCGCTTATACATAACGGCATCGACCTGACCCTCTGGCCCACAAAAAAACATTCAGGCAGCGGGTACCTACTATGGTCGGCACGCATCAATAAAGAAAAAAATGTTGCAGATGCCATCCGCCTTGCAAAACATATGCAATTACCGCTCAGGATAGCAGGCAGAATCGTTGACCAGGATTACTTCGACAGTGAGGTCAAGCCTTTTCTTAATGATCAGATTCAGTATGCCGGACATCTCACACGACGCGAATTAAGCAGCCTGGCAAAACAAGCCGCTGTGTTTCTTGCAACTGCGACCTGGCAGGAGCCATTTGGTTTGGCTGCTTTGGAAATGCTGTCAAGCGGTGTGCCGGTGGTAGGTTATCAGACAGCGGTACCGCCGGACTGGACCGATCAGAGCGTTATGACAACCAGGTCACACCGTTGGCAGGATCTGGAAAAGCTGGTTGTAAAAAGTAATAGTATAACTCCGGCTGACTGTAAAAATTTTGCTTCAACATTTGGTATACATCAGATGACATTAAACTACTTACAATTATACAGTCAAAAAGCTGCTAAGGATAAAAATTCATTGGGAACAAGCAATGTCAGGAAAGTAATGTCGCACGAATCAGAAATAGCGAACAAGGATTACTAGTATGAAGATAGCTGTAATTGCCAAAACAAGACTGCCCATCGCCGAACCATTCAGGGGTGGCCTGGAAGCTTTTACTCATGCGCTTTGTACAGAGTATATTCGTCTCGGTCATGCTATTACTTTGTATGCGCATGCTGATAGCGATCCTGCATTGTTGGTAAAAGGATTTTATGGAAGTGAGCACCGGGATGATCCACATTTCGAAATCTACGAGGGTGACGAATATCTCTCTATCATCAAAGATATTGAACAACATGATTTCGATATCGTTCATAATAATTCCACTCATGAGCTACCAATACTATGGGGTGTCACCGCTCAGACTCCCGTAGTGACAACTATTCATACGCCACCCATCAGCAAGTTAAAAGCAGCAATAAAGATTTGTTCCGGTTACAAAAATCTTCATTTCGTATTGCCTTCAAAATCATTTGAGGCTTCATGGCGGATTTACCTGGATAACGCTTCAACCGTGATATATAATGGCGTCGACCTTGAGAAATGGCCGCTTATACGAACCAGTAATGATTATTTGTTCTGGTTTGGCCGGATCGTACATTCCAAGGGGTTGGACATCGTGTTAGAAGCAGCGCACGAGTTAGGTTTACCGATGCACTTTGCAGGTTCAATAGATGATAACAAATATTTTGAAGAACAGATCCAACCAAGGATGACTGCAAATGATACATACCTTGGACATTTAAAACAATCTGAGGTACATCGTTACATGAGAGGCGCGGCGGCAATTGCAAGTGCCGTTCGCTGGGAAGAACCTTTTGGCTTAACCAACATTGAGGCAATGGCATCAGGCGTACCAATCGCTGGTTTTGATCGTGGAGCTTTCTGTGAGTTGATAAGCATGGAAAGCGGCGTTGTTGCAAAGCAAAACAATGTTAAGTCTCTTGCTGAAGCCATTGAAGCTGCAATATCACTGGAAAGCGAAAAGGTCAGGCGCCATGCAGAAACATTTTCTTTACAAACGATGGCTGAAAATTATATAAAATATTTTAAGGGCCTGTTATGAAAATACTCATCGTTGCGGGTCCATTCATTTCCCTGCGTGAACCTTACAATGGAGGCACAGAAGCTTTCATTGTAGAGCACGCGAACCAATTGGTGCGGCTTGGTCACCTGGTAGATGTAATAGCAAAAGACGCTGATGAAATAAACCTTTTCCGCGTGATAAGCTTTCCGGAAAGTCCATTAAGCATGAAAGATGACTCATACCGTGCATGCCCGGAACACGTGGGACAACAACATTATCAGTCATTACAATTTGCCCGCTTCGATGTCAGTGGTTATGATGTCATTCACTACAATTCTTTTATTCCGGAAATGTATACGGTGGGCGCTCTGTTTAAAAAACCGGCTATATTAACTTTACATCTGCCGCCAATAGAAATATTTATATTAATGTATAAATTCTTTTTGAAGCATGCACCTGTTCAACCTGTTGGTATTTCCGGAAGGATGAGCAAACAATGGATGGATTCACTCGGGCAGGATGTCCCGGTGGTTACCAATGGCATATTACTTCACAAATGGAAATTATATTCACGGAGCACTGACGGGTACT
>JBEVNF010000477.1:0-4555 GCA_040508255.1 Flavitalea sp. | reverse complement strand
GAATAGTTCTGCTTGCAACTGGATTTGATTCAGCGTGTAATTCTACTTTCATAGGTTTGACTTTTAGGTGTGGATAAATCGGCTTTTCAATGGATGTGGTACTAAATTATAACTCATATTTCACACTTACAAGACGAGACGCCACCTGAAATGGTGAATTTTTGTAAATTAAAGAGAAGCCTTTAGTAACACACTGATATTCACTTGTAAAGCGAAGCTTATAGTAAATTAAAATCAAATCACCACCTGCGAAGTTGATTTCGATCAAATGTCCATTCTGGTGTGTTGATCACCGTTAGCACCCCGGAAGCATCATACCAGGGTGAGTTGTCTGCCCGGATAGGATTTTTCAGAATATGAATGGATTGCGCAGGCATATAACTCTGGGCCAGCATATACATCTTTTTACCGGACCGATTTGTCACCACATCCACCACGATCACTGCATGTCCCGGTGATCCTCCTTTGATCAGCACATCTCCACAACTGATCTCATCGAATCGCGGAACTTTCCGTAGTTGCTTTTCGAGCGAAAGCGTTCCGCAATAACTAAACACAGTTTCAAGATATCTCTCAAACTGAAGATCGCCAGCACCTTCAGGACATTGATATTTCTTACCCGCATTATCTGAAAACGATATCAGGTCAGTCAATCCATTGTCGCGCAGATATTGCGCACGCAGCCTCATCACGGCATCTGCACACTGTTGAAGATCCTTTTTCCCAACCGGAATGTCCAGCACGGCGTACTGAGCCTGCTGATTATGCTTAGGCGCACCATTAAACAGGTAGACCGTATTATCGGTTGACAATGCGATAGAACGTAGCCAGGAGGCAAAAGACTTTTTATTTTCCGGCACGCGTTCAAATCCTGGCGGCGACTGAATATCTTCCACAACCCCGCGGAAAGTATTACTTTGCGGAATCAAGGCGTCTGATTTCTCCGGGGCAAGTATATCTGGCCTGTAAGAAGTCTGCCACATTATTATCGAAATCGGTAACACAAATGTAAGTATCGGCTTAAATTGCATCTGTTGGCTTTGACTGGCAGGTTTGGAAATTTGATACAGACATTGAGATGAGCCGAAATTGAAAATCCACGCAAAAGGTTGTTAAAATTTATGTCGAACATTCTGATCATTGATGATGAAAAAGCAATTCGCAAAACGCTCACCGAAATCCTTTCCTACGAAGGTTATAAAATTGAAGAAGCAGGGGATGGAGAAGAAGGACTGAAGAAATTCAGAGAAAAAGCCTACGATGTTGTGCTTTGCGACATCAAAATGCCAAAACTTGATGGTATCGAATTTCTTGACAAAGCAAGAGAAGCAAATCCGGACGTCCCGGTGATCATGATCTCAGGCCACGGAACCATTGAAACGGCTGTTGAAGCTGTGAAAAAAGGTGCTTACGATTATATCTCCAACCACCGGATCTTAACCGCCTGCTCATTACTATCCGTAATGCCATGGATAAAACCAACCTGGTTGCTGAGGCAAAAGTGCTGAAACGCAAGGTTAGTAAAGTGGAAGAGATGATCGGTGAATCAAGTCCGATCACAAAGATCAAAGACACCATCGACAAGGTTGCCCCAACCGAAGCACGTATTCTTGTTACCGGCGAAAATGGTGTTGGTAAAGAACTCGTGGCTCGCTGGGTACACGAAAAAAGCAACCGCGCAGCAGGACCATTGATCGAAGTGAACTGTGCCGCGATCCCGACTGAACTGATTGAAAGTGAATTATTCGGTCATGAAAAAGGCTCGTTTACATCTGCTGTAAAACAACGTATCGGGAAATTTGAACAGGCGAGTGGTGGTACCATCTTCCTGGATGAGATCGGTGATATGAGTCTCAGCGCGCAGGCAAAAGTTCTTCGTGCCTTGCAGGAAAGCAAGATCACAAGGGTAGGGGGTGACAAGGATATCAATGTGGATGTTCGTGTGATTGCCGCTACAAACAAAGACCTGCTCCAGGAAGTAGAGGACAAGAATTTCAGACTTGATCTTTACCACCGTTTAAGTGTGATCATCATTCATGTGCCTTCTTTGAACGACAGACGTGATGATATTCCATTGCTTGTAGATAAATTCCTGGCTGACATATGCGGTGATTACGGCATCGCAAAAAAAGGCATTGAAAAAGATGCACTGGAAACATTGCAGCAACATAACTGGACCGGAAACATCCGTGAACTCAGGAACGTGGTTGAGCGTCTGATCATTCTTTCCGGCAAAACAATAGTTGCCGAAGATGTACGCTCTTATGTTCTTCCAAAATAATATTCAAATGAACAGCGAAATACGCGACACACAGGTGATCTACTGTCTCAGCGGACTCGGAGCCGACAGTCGCGTGTTTGATAAACTTGAACTTCCCGGGATCAGCCTTGTCCACCTGGAATGGCTGATCCCGATCGGGAAGGAAGAAAGCCTGCATGATTATGCCGTTCGTTTAAGCCAATCGATCAAACATGAAAATCCGGTGATCTTCGGGCTTTCGTTTGGCGGAATGATGGCCATTGAAATCTCCAGGCTTATCAATGTGAAAGCAGTGATCCTTATTTCATCAATCAAATCAGCCACCGAACTTCCTGTCTGGATGAAATTGCTGGGAAAATGCAAAGCTTATAAGATTCTTCCTAATCGTAAGCTCGCGTCTATACCAGGAATGAACCTTTTCCGCCCGGTTCAGAATTTTTTCCTTGGTGCAACCGCACCCGAAGAGATTGCGATTGCAAATGAATTCAGGGACTCAGTAAATCCACTCTACCTGAAATGGTCGCTTGGCCAGATCCTGCGCTGGAAGAACGATTTCCAGCCACCCATGGTTTTTCATCTTCATGGGGATAAGGACAAGATTTTCCCTATCACAAGACTGAAGGCTAGCCATGTGATCCGAAACGGTGGTCATTTTATGGTGATGAGTCATGCATCTGAGATCAGCCCAATCATCTGTGGAATAGTCGAAGAAATTCAGAGTCGCCGCACAGCTTAGGCAGCGAATCCTGTTAAACCTTTGTTACCGGTGGCCAACGCTTGTAATATTTCCCGAAAACGCGCTACTAATCTCCGGCGCCCTCCTGTTTTTTAGAAATAGGATGTTAAGACTTACTGGTAATGAACGTATTTATGGTATTTTTGCCCGAATTTTAAAACCCTGAGAATGAGTTTTCACGATCTTTCTGTTCTTATCCTGATCTCTTTACTGTTACTTCTCTTACCCGCACCCGGTATCGCATCGATGTTCAAAAAAGCCGGCATTCCTTCATGGAAAGCCTGGGTTCCATTCTACAATACATGGGAAATGCACAAAGCAACAGGCTTAAGCAAGCACTGGTTCTACTGGCAATTCATACCGGTGGTTGGCTGGTTCATTACTCTCTGGATCTATGTCGAATGGGTGAAACTATTTGGAAAATTCAATCTCTGGGAACATGCGGCAACAGTGCTTGTTCCTTTCATCTACTTCCCATATGTCGGTACGAATAAAGACGATCGTTTTCTTGGTCGTGATGTTGTAAAAAAACACAAGAAAAGCGCTGCACGCGAATGGATCGATGCCGCTGTTTTTGCAATTGTCGCTGCTACACTCATCCGCACATTCGTATTTGAAGCATACGTGATCCCAACCGGATCAATGGAAAAAACATTGCTCGTGAACGACTTTCTGTTTGTGAGCAAACTGACTTACGGGCCACGTATCCCAAACACACCACTTGCTATACCTTTTGTACATCACACACTTCCGGTTGTAAACACCAAATCTTATACTGAGATCGTAAAGATCCCTTATACACGCTGGTTTGAAAAGCCGGTTGATCGCAATGATGTTGTTGTATTCAACTTTCCTGCAGGTGATACGCTCACAAAGGAATACGATTCAAGAATTACCTATTACGATCTCGCACGTGCATATGGTCGGGATAATGTATGGGAACAATACCAGGTCACTACAAGGCCGGTAGATAAAAGAGAAAACTACATTAAACGTTGTGTGGCTATTGCAGGCGATACACTAACGATCAGAGATGGTGTGTTGTTTGTAAACGGACAACCAGCATTCGTTTCTCCTACACAATCCACTTACTATAATGTAACAACGGAGAAAACAAGACTTGATGTTGATATGCTGAGAGAATCAGGCATCCGTCTCAACAATGATATCAACCCGGACGAATCACAGGATTTTGTTGACAGGCAGAATTATAACTACCTTATCAATCTTACAACGCCGGAGCTTGAGATCATCAAAAAAATTCCCGGCACAAAGGTTACAAAAGATATTACCGATACTTACGGTGATCTGTATCCGAACGATACTGCAAACTTTAAATGGTCATTGGACAATTTCGGACCGCTGTGGGTTCCTAAAAAAGGCTCGAAAATACAGTTGAATGCAGCGAATATTACGCTGTATAAGAGAGCGATCCAGGTTTATGAGAATAATGCCTGGGAAGAACGTGATGGTAAGGTTTATCTGAATGGCGAAGTGGCAACGGAGTACACTTTCAAAATGGACTATTTCTGGATGATGGGTGATAACCGTCATAAATC
>JBEVNF010000470.1:0-3165 GCA_040508255.1 Flavitalea sp. | reverse complement strand
GAATATAAAAATTTAATGCATGTTTTTTTTCGGGTAACCCGGTGTCAGAAGTCAACCAGGAACGGTTCTTAGAACTTGTAAAACTTACAGTTCGTTTTAAACTCTTTCTTTGGTGGTTGATTCAACATAATAGCACGAACCATTTCTATAGGCATTGCATTCTGTTGCATGAAATTATCGTGGAACTGTTGATAGCTCATTTTGCCGCCATCCACAACTTCACGTTTCATTGCCATGATCTGCAAACCACCGATCATATAGGCAACCTGGTAAAGCGGATCATATCCACCCACAAATGAACGACGAACCTCACCTTCCGCATTCGCACGCTCATGCCCTACCCTGTCAACCAGGAAGTCTATACATTGCTGCGGTGTCCATTTACCGATATGATAGTTTAGTGAAAAGATAATACGTGCGCAACGATGCATTCTCCAGAAAAGCATACCTATACGATCTTCAGGCGTTTTCGGAAAGCCCTGATCCCAGAGCAACAGCTCCCAATACAGCGCCCAGCCCTCGGTCCAGAACGGCGTACGAAAATTGCGGTAAACCTTAAACCGGCTTTGTGAGAACTGTTGCAAAGCATGACCCGCAAGCAGTTCATGATGCACGGTAGCTCTTGAGAAATGCGGATTATTACCACGCATGCTCATCAGTTTGTCTTCATGCTCCATATCATCTGTTGGATAGGATATGCTGAATGTTTCACCACCTGTAAAGAACGGATTCACCAATTGTTGTCTCGGGGTCATCATGCGCATTCTCCAGGTTTCTTCTGCCAGCGGCGCGAAGGTCATCAGTTTGTGCTCCCTGATAAACGCAACAGACTCATCATACAATTTCAGCATGGCTGTTGGTTGCTCTCCTGCTGGCACATATTTGGTTTTTACTTTTTCGAGTGCCGCTTTCCAATCATCACCAAAGCCCATATCGCGGCTCGCCTTCAGCATTTCCTTATCGCACCAGGCAAACTCTTTGTTCGCAATTTCAACAAGCTCTTCAGGTGTGTATGGAATCATCTCATACTGGAGACCCTCGATCAGTTTTGCAGTTCCGATCGGGTTTCCAATAATACCGCTCCCATCATCCTTCTGCGGATTGATACTTATTTTTTTAGCAAGGATAGCGTTCGCATAAACGCCAAGCAGGCTATCTGCTTTTTTGTACGGCTTTGGTACCCACCAGGTAAATAACGGGTCATACCCATTGTAAAAAAGATAAACGTTTGCCAATGCTTCACGCAGACCATTAACCGAAGCTGAAGCACGGGTTGCCAGTTCTACCTGGATACCGGTTTCACCAGCGAGCTTCTTCTGAAGGCTCTTTATAGATTTTGTAATATTATTTAACTCATCAGCGATCTTCTGACCATCCGGGACAGCACCACGTCTTCTTGTTTTCTCGATAGCATAGATGGTATCAGCAAATGGGATCCATTGGGTGATCTGTTTGTATTCTTTTTCTTCGGTCTGAAGATCTGATAACTGCTGTTGAAGATTACGCTGGAATATCACGTAGTCTACCTTTGCTCCCGTATTCAGCTTGTCGTAGTTCAGCTGTTTCAGGGTGTTGATGTATTGGTTAACAATGCCGAGAAGCCTGGTGCGTCTTTCGGGAGAATTGGTTACTGTGTAAAATCTCGAGAGACTACCAAAATCGGCACGGTACTGCACCATGATATTATTGACCTCACTGGTCTGCTGATAGAGGTCCGTAGCCGGTGTTGCCATCTGTGCCTGTACTGTGACCGCAGCAGGAAGCAGAAGGAATGAAAAGATGATGTTGAACTTCATTATAGTTTTGGTTTTGCTTGGTTTAATAATTAATCAGCCTTCAGCTCATCTACGTTTCTGTCAGGCGGGGTTGCACCAAGAAGATGCTGTACAAAAAAGTCTCTTTTCTTCGCCCTGCCATATAAGCCACCATCACTATGTCCCATTCCTGGTACTGCCAGGAAATCAAAACTCTTATTGGCTTTGATCAGTTCATTCATTACACGATAGGTAGATTCAGGAGGGACGTTTGTATCCGCTTCACCAACGATGAGCAGTAACTTTCCTTTGAGTCTCCATGCATTTGTCACGTTGCTCTGCTCATCATAATGTTTGTCTACCGGGTAACCCATCCATTCTTCGTTCCACCATTGTTTGTCAACCCTGTTATCATGACATCCGCATGCAGAAACCGCTGCCTTATAAAAATCTGAATGAAACAATAATGCACCAAGGGAGTTTTGTCCACCGGCAGATGTACCATACAGACCTACCCTTGAAGTATCCACATAAGGATACTTCGCTGCGAGTGCTTTCATCCAGAGGATCCTGTCAGGAAACCCTGCATCAACAATGTTTTTCCAGCACACATCATGAAACTTTTTGCTGCGGTTTGCTGTACCCATACCATCCACCTGGATTACAATAAATCCCAGATCAGCCATGCTCTGCATCTCGCGTGAGTAACCCATAAAACTTTTAGGGGCAAAAGCATCATGGGGACCAGCATAAATATTCTCAATGATCGGATACTTCTTTGTTGAATCAAATTCGGTAGGCAGGCAAACCATACCCCAGATATCAGTTACCCCGTCACGACCCCTGGCTACAAATGGCTGTGGCAAACGTTTTACTACCGCAAGAAAATCGGTAAGATCAGCGCGTTCAATTTCAGATACTAGCTTTCCGGTAGATGTAAGATGCAATTCAATCACAGGTGCTTTATTGATCTCCGAGTAGGTGTCAATAAAATATTTTTTGCGTGGTGAGTAACTGATCGCGTGGTTTGCTTTTGGCAGTGTTAATGAAACGAGGTTGTTGCCATCAAATCCGATACGGTAATAATGCACATAGTAAGGATCCTCATCTTTATCCATACCATTCGCACTGAACCAGATCTCGCGTTTTTTGGTATCTATGCTATCTACATTTTTTACAACATATTCACCTTTCGTGATCTCATTTTTGATCGCACCTGTTTTTGCATCCACGAGGTACAGATGACGCCAGCCATCTTTTTCAGAGGACCAGATGATCTCTGATGTTTCAGGCAGATAGTTGGTATAAATCCGGTTGGTGTAAATAAAGGTATTGGTCTTTTCATCAATGATATCTCTTGATGCTCCGGTTGCAGGATCAACTTCTGTTACACGGAACCGCTGATGACCAC
>JBEVNF010000179.1:0-4759 GCA_040508255.1 Flavitalea sp. | reverse complement strand
CTTTTCTACAGTGGTAATCTGCAATCCCAGGTTTCTGTGAACGATCAGACAGAGGCAGACGGATGGGCTAGAAAGTTTAAGGACGACGATGTACTATGCAAATCATCGTACCATTACTACACTTTCGACAAGGGAGTGAATGCGCTGAACGATAAAGTTGTGGTTGTGCAGGAAGATGCAGAGATGGAATTTATCTCCCTTAAAAAATACTCTGGTCTCAGTTATGCTGAATTCTACAATAAGTTTATAAGGCTGAGAACTTTCAAAAAGGAATCCAAGATCGGCAACAAGTTTGTTACCTCAGCCAAGGCTGGCATCGACAAGTCCCTCACTGATGAGAACATTTTCTTTGATGATGGACGCATGCAGTATTACCCGATCCGATTTTCGGATAAGGGAAGCATAGCAAGGATCGTCGTTAAAAAAGAATACGGAGATGCAAAATATCTTACCCGTGTTTTCTTCCATGAGTCATATCCGGTTGCAGAACAGGTTTATGAGTTCCGTGTTCCTGAATGGATGCAGATCGAATTCAAGTATTTCAACTTCGAAGGTTATAAGATAGAGAAGAAGGAAACAAAAAAAGGTGGTTACATCAACTACGCATTTATTATGCGTGATGTTCCTGCCACCAAATCTGAGTTCAAACAAATAGGAAGGGCGTTTACCCAACCTCACATCGTTATCCAGGTTAAGTCATTCAAAAATAAGGGTGAGACTTTGCAGGGTTTTGATAATGTAAATGATATCTACAGCTGGAATAATCGTCTGTATAAGATGGCGAACAATGATCCATCGAAGTTGAAATCACAACTTGCGAAGATCGTTGCTGATAAAAAAACTGATGTTGACAAGATCAAGGCTATCTACTACTGGGTACAGGATAAAATCCGTTACATAGCTTATGAAGATGGATATTCTGGTTATATTCCTTCTTCAGCGCAGGATGTTCTCAATAACAAATATGGCGATTGTAAAGGGATGGCAAATCTGTTGAGCGAGTTTCTAAAGCTTGCAGGATATGATGCCCGCTTCACCTGGATCGGTACCCGGCAAATCCCCTACCAGCAGTCGCTTCCAGCACTTTGCGTAAACAATCA
Source organism: Flavitalea sp. (assembly GCA_040508255.1). Classification (GTDB taxonomy): domain Bacteria; phylum Bacteroidota; class Bacteroidia; order Chitinophagales; family Chitinophagaceae; genus DATHKG01. The sequence goes on along the minus strand of JBEVNF010000179.1, from coordinate 3,659 downwards.
TGCGATCACAACGCTATACTTCGGTGGTAAAGAGTATTTTCTTGACGCCACAGAAAAATATATTCCGTTTGGTGAGAATGCCTACAGGATACAGGGCAAAGAAGCGTTGATCACAAACAATGATAAGTTTGATATCAAAATGGTTCCTTTAACGACCGGCGAGCAACACAAGACTTTTACAAAGGCTGATTTTGTTCTTGAAAAAGATGTGTTGAAGGGAAAGGTACAGGTAACACTTTCAGGAAATGAGCGGAAGGATTTTCACCAGATGTATCAGACACTTCCGAATGGTGCACGCGATAAATTTCTAAGAGGCTTCATTGAGTTCAATAACGACAACGTTGTTGCATCAAACATAAAAACAAGCGAGCTTACAGATCGCGAAGCGCCGATGGTTGTTTCGGGTGATATTTCACTTGCAAATTATGTGCAGACGATCTCCGGAACAAAATATGTGAATCTTGATTTCTTCCCACGTACACTTGAAAGTTACCTGCCGGATGAAAAAAGAAAGACGGGATATGAACTCGATTATGTATTGAGTTTTGAAGATGAATACTCTCTTAAAATTCCTGCCGGGTTCAGTTTTTCCGATCTTCCTGAAAAACTTGAATTGAAATCTGCGGGTTATGAATTCCGTGGAGAGTATGTTGTATCGGGCAATACAATAGTGCTTAAGAAATATCTGGTTCTTAAGAAAAGTACCATCCCGCAAAACGAATTTGAAGAGTGGAAGAAATTCCTTGGAACCATCAGGAGCTTCAGCAGTTACTTTTTCAGCATTACCGGCAAATAATCTTATTACATGTATCAGTATAAGCAAACAAGGTTTTTACCAGCTCTATTTTTATTGCTGGGTATATTTTTCAGCCAGTTCATTTCTGCGCAGGGTTATATCGATGAGGATTTTCTTGAGAACCTTTACGACAATGCGGCACCGATGTTAAAGGAGTCAAGACCAGCCTTTGAAGTAAAGGAAATCCCCAAAAAATGGGAGAATGAGTCAGCTGTTATTATCGGTTACTCACGCTCGGTTCTTTTCGACAGAAAAAACAGCGGGGGATTTTTCAGTCGTCGTGAACGTAGTCTTTATTTCTTCGAGAAGACAAGGTTCCGCGTACGCGTAATTGACAACAACTCAGTGGAATCACTTTCCACTATTTATTTCAGATATGGATCAAAGGAAGACGGTTTTATTGCCCGTATCATTAAATCGGGAGATACCGCCGTGAACATCGATCTGAAAAGTGCAGTTGCTGTTGAGAGAGGTTCATCGATTCCCCAGTTTTTCCAGAGCTTTTTCGACAAAGTTGCTTATTCGGAATATCAGTACTATAAGGTTCCGATCGCAAATCTTGAACCCGGTGATATACTTGAGTATGTAACGACAACCAAGAGCCGTCTTGATGTTACTTCGTCAGGATATGTTGAGTTTGAACCTGCGTATGAAGTATGCAGCAAGCAATACCCGATACTGCATAATGAAATTACAATAGAGACTGATGATAAGTCGTACTTCAAATCACTTTCATTGAATGGAGCACCAACATTCAAAAAAGAAGGTACCTCTGAAAATGGATTCTTTAAGTATGTTTTTGTTGACAAGGATCGTGCAGTAGAAAAGGATGTAAACTTTGTGAGTCCTTTCCTTCAGTATCCATTTGTAAAGTTCCAGGTTATATATTCCAATAAAGAAGAGGCAAAAGGTTTATTGATCGGAGCAAGAGGGGAGCTTAAAAGCAGTTTCAGTCGCCAGGAACTTGCCCGTAAGGCCTGGGAAGATTATGAGATGATGGGTAACCAGACAATGGGCAGTACTTATACAATCCAGATGTATGTAACTGCCTGCTGGGCCGAGCTTATAAAACTTGGTGCAAAGGGAATGACTGAAAAAGAATACATCAACACCGCTTATTATTTTCTTCGGAATAAGATCGTGTTTATGCGCGATTATATGAGCGACAAGCAGTTTGCGTATATTTTTGGGTCATTACTTTATCAGAGAAACATTGAATCGGAAATTGTAATCACGAGTTCGAACAATATCGGGCTCATTCATCAGACTTTGTTTGATGAAGAAATCCGTTATGTTATAAAAGTGGGTGATAAACTTTATTTCAATGCAACTGATTTTTCTAACCCCGGTGAACTGATGGAAAGTCTGCTTGACAATGAGGCCATGATCATATACAAACCTGCAAAGAAGGGTGGGGCACAGGAGATCAAAGATTTCAAACTCCCCGGTACTTCCGCTATTGATAATAGCAGTCAGTTTGCGATCCGCGTGCTTATGTCAGATGATATGAAGGGTGTGAAAGTGAGACGCATTTCTACCTACTCAGGTATCTCAAAATCCAAAGAGATCGGTGATGCATTGAAGTACACAACTTATATGATCGATGATTATAAGAGTTTTGGTGGTGATGATCCAACTGTAAAGATGAAGGGTAAACAAGTGGAAGAGTATGAAACTACCATCAGGACACTGAAAGATGAATACAACAAACAGAAGCCGGAATATGTAAAAAATGCATTGGGGTCTGAATTCAGAAGAAGAGTTACCAATGCGAAGTTTACGCTCACAACCGATGGTCGCACAGAGAAATCAAAGCTGCTTACATTCAGCGAGGAGTTTGAGTTTCCTGATTTCGTAAGACAGGCCGGAAAAAAATATCTTTTGAATCTTCCTGCATTGATAGGTCCGCAATTACAGATCAAGGATGAAGAAAGAACCAGGGATCACGACATCGATGTTCGTTTCCCAAAAAAATTCAACTGGACGGTCGAGTTTAAAATCCCCTCCGGGTATAAAGCAGAAGGTTTGAATGAGCTTAATCAATCAGTAGACAATGAAACCGGTGCGTTCAGTATCAAAGCAAGGGAAGAAAATGGTCTGATAAAAATTGACATCGAGAAAATTTATAAAGCAAAGAAAGTTGATAAGGCAAAATGGAACGAAATGCTTGCCTTTATTGATGCAGCTTATGCGAGTACATTCAAATATATATTGCTTACCCCAACCAAATAATAAACCAAATCCTTGTTTAACTAACCATGAAACAACTAATCGTAACCCTGTTAGCTCTTGTTTGTTTTTCAACGCTTAATGCGCAATATAAGAGAGCAAGTTTTTTTGAGAAAGATGGTCGTACCTATGCCATCAGCGGTGAGAATCATTTTATGAAAGAGGGTAAGGATAATGTTACAGGTATTACCTTGTCTCTTGGCCGTGATCGTGATGGCAGACATTTCTTTTCAACCACTGATTTCAGGTTGATCCTGCCTTATAAATTTTCTTATGAAACATTTTCAGAAAACGATGGAGAGCCGTTGACTATTACCGGAAAAACGAAACTACAATTCGCTGTAGGCATGAACTGGGGCTTTTTTATTCTTAAAAATACAGAGGAGCAGCTTTTCAAACCTTATCTGACTGCGGGTATAAATGTTTTTGTTAGTAACGGAGCAAAATCTGTAGACAACGAAACTGATGAATATAACGCTGAAAACCGAACTGCCTTTGGTGCTTTTAGTACCGGGATAGGTGGAGGCGCCGGTACTATAATCAGGCTCACTAATGTGATCGGTGTTAAACTGGAAGGCGGATATGTTTTGCAGGGAAATATCGCAATACCATATGAAGACGATCATATGTTTTA
>JBEVNF010000423.1:0-7820 GCA_040508255.1 Flavitalea sp. | reverse complement strand
CACACTCTGATGTCTCGAACCAAGATTAACATTCACACCTACATTCATCAAAAAATCTCCGCTTAAAACGGTTCCCTCTTTCACGACCGATTTCTCGCCCGGATACATATTGATCTCAGTCAGCTTATAATTTTTAGACGGATCCAATCCTTTAAGTTTAACCGGATCAGCACTTGGATTGTTGTTGTACCTACGATCGGTCAGATAGTTAAATAACACCGCTTTGTTACGATCTTCTGAAACATAAGCAAGTGAAGCAGCATTACTCTTCCATGGACTCACGAGTCTGTACTGATCGCCCTGCCAGATGGTATGGCTTACCGACTTATAATCACGGATTGCGTCAATCGCAAATTTCTTATCATCTGCTGATAATTTGTCAACCACGACATCAAATCCTGCCTTACCCATCATAGCAACATCAGTTCTGAATTTCATAGATGCCTTTCCCCAATCAGTAACGTGATTACATGAAGTGATCGCAGGGAAAAATATCGAGCTCTCCCATTGAATATGGATACGCTCATACGCATCAGTATTATCACTCGGCCAATATTCGGTAAAATAGGAAAGTGCTTTGTAATCCGCTCTTCCACCGCCGCCACTACAAAGCATCATCTGAACATCCGGATACTTTTTACGGAAACGTTCAACAACGGCATACAAACCTTTCACATAGTCCACATATAAATGCCCCTGTGGTATTTTCTTTTTCTGTAACCAGGCTGAGTGCGCGTTATAAATAACAGCATTACAATCCCATTTCAAAAATGCAAGTGTCGGGTTCTTTGTCATCAGTGTATCCAAAGTATTGAACACAAAATTCTGAACCTCCGGATTGGTCAGATCCAGCACAAGCTGATTTCTGAAATAATATTCCTTGCGATCAGGCTGCCTGATCACCCAATCACGATGTTTTTCATAAAGCTCGCTCTTAGGATTCACCATTTCAGGTTCAACCCAGATTCCGAACTTTATCCCAGCCTTTTCGGCTTCCTTTACAAGAAATGGAATACCGTTGGGCAGCTTCTTCCTGTTTTCCTGCCAGTCACCAAGACCCGCGCGATCATTGTTACGGGGATACTTGTTTCCAAACCATCCATCATCGAGCAGGAACATATCAACACCAAGTTCCTTTGCACCTTTGAACAGGCTTGTGAGTTTATTCTCATCAAAATCAAAATAAGTTGCTTCCCAGTTATTCAATAAAGTCATGCGCTCTTTCTCACCTTGTGGAATCCTGTATTTCCTCGCCCAGCGATGCAGATTGCGGCTCGCATTACCCAAACCTGTTTTTGAAAAAGTATAGATAAAAGCAGGCGTCTCGAAACTTGTATTGCCTGACAACTGGTATTGTGAAGCAAACGGGTTGATACCTGCAATCAACCTAAGATTATTGAACACATCCTTTTCAAAATCAAATCTGAAATTGCCTGTCCAGCCAAGCGTACCAATCAACACATCACCTTCATCTTCATCAATCGGCCTGTCAAAACCAACAACAAATGATGGTGGTTGAAAAAGACTTGCACGTGTTCCGAGTTTGCTATCCAGTGTTTTGATCCCATAAGTAAGCTCCTGTTCCTCAGGTTTCATTTCGGAAGCCCAGCCACCATGATATTGCCGCAGGTAAAATTTATCTCCCGTGAAGTAAAGATTTGCAGAAGCATATTTATCAAGCCTCACTGCTTTCTTTAAATCTTTGTTCCTGATCACCGACCATTGTTCAAAAATATTCTCGTTATAGTAAACACGATAGTTCAGTTCCACTTCAACAGGATATACCGGATCCTTTAATAAGACAGTTGTAAGCGAAACATTTTCACGTTCCTGTTTTGTGTTATGACTAATATATTTCAGTTCAATGGAATTGTTGCCATCTGCCTGTTGTACCTGCAGCGCCGGCTCGAGCAGATTCCAGGTGCCGGCTGGTGTGTAGGCATTATTTGTCATTGAATTGTTCTCATCGGTAAGCTTGTATTCGTTTTCAACTTTTGTGTAAGCAGCAGCATCTTTGAGCGCAGCCCCAAAATAACTGATAAATAACAAGGTATCCTTGTCAGTACTTAATGCTATCGCATTGTCTTTCGACCTGATCACAATATTCACCTGAGCGGCAAGATGATGATAACAACAAACTGTAAATAATAAGTAAGAGAAAATTCTTTTCATATCAATTGGTGTATTTAAACCTTAGCAATGTTTCTTCCCTGTATGGTTTTTCGGGCGAATACAAGGTAGATGGAAATCCGGGATGATTGGGTGAGTCAGGAAAATATTGTGCTTCCAGGCAAATCCCTTGTTTTGGATAAAATGGTTCTGCAAGATAATCACCCGTGTAAAAGATGATACCAGGACAACTGGTAAACAGTTGCACCTGTAGTTTGTGATCGCTGTCCCACAATTCTGCAGCAGGAGTATCTGCTTTTACTTTATTCAAAACATAACAATCATTGAACGCTTTTGAGGCTGGTATCACTTTAAGTTTTGTAAAATCCATCTTTTCTGTGAGCGATAAAATGGTACCTGTCGGGATGAATTTCTGATCAGCTTCCAATACAGCATTCGCATTTATGGAAAGTTGTTGTGCCGTACCGGGAAGCGTTTTGTTTTCAATTCCATTCAGATTGTAATAGAAATGATGTGTAAGATTTATGTGCGTTGTCTTACCCGTATTTGCATAATAAACGATCCTGATCTCATCGCGGTCCGACAAACTGATATCACAACCGGTATACAATGAACCAGGATAGCCCTGATCAAGATCTGCACTAACAGCATAAAATGAGATCAGTGCCAGTTCACTATCACAGCTTTGCGACTTCTCGCGGAAACAGATTGTATTAAACCCTTTGTCGCCACCATGAAGATGATTACTACTGCCGCCGTCATTCGGTGAAAGGTTGTAATCCTGGCCATCAATTGTAAATGATGCACCTGCTATCCTTCCTGCAAACCGACCAACAAGACAATTCATATACCATTTATCAGTAAGCAGATCATCAAGGTCTTTGTAGCCGACAATTACGTTACGTCCGCCGATAAAGATGGAAAGAAATGTGCATCCGTAGTTGGTTACTGAAAATGTGATCCTGCCATTGGTGATGGTGTACAGCCAGATGCCGTAACCATTACATTCACCCCACCAACGTTTTTCAATTTTCATAACATGCTGCAATTGGTATGTATGATCGCCCCGATATGATTCACATCATGGCTCAATACTTTTGCGAAGCAATCGTCTGCCCGGGCTTTATCGCCAAGACCAAGATAACCAAGTCCCATCACATAAAGACAATGGATCCTGTTTTTCCGATCAAGATCCTGATCAAAAACCATCAGTTCCGGCAGCGATACAGCAAAATAATCGATCCTGATCTTATCGTCCAGATGCGACTCACCGAATCTTACAAGATTGTTGAACAACTCATCAGCAAAGGCTTTGTTACCCGTAGCTTCCTGCGCTTTTGCGTTATAGAAAATATTCTCAGGTTGCGGATCATTATAAAAGATAGCCTGGTGCGGAGTCGTATCCCCTTTCTTCGCTTCTTCAAAAGCTTTGTTAGCTTCTGCCTCGCTCTTCATCATCCTGTATGCGATCGCCTTCCAGTAAAAAAGATCGTTTTCCGGCTTTCCGGGAAGTTTGCCTTCTCCAAGGTTTGACGGATATTGATCAAGCGCATCAAGCAGCGCAATTGCAGCTACGGGATCGTTATTCTCCAGGGCCTGTTTAGCAAGCTCTATGTGACTTGTACAATACTGCAGAACGATCTTCCCTTCCCCGCCCTCCCAGGGCTGAAAGTTGCGTGACGCTATTAATGCCTTTGCTGTTTCAAAATCACCGAGCTGGTTATAAAGCGTAAGCCGCTCCATGTACAGATCATTCCGCTGTTCTACAAGTTCATCATGAGCTTCGAGCAGCTTTAACCTATCCCAGGCAGGATAATTACATAGTTTGTATAACAGATCAAGCTCCATCAACAACCTTGCATCGGTCTCATCAAGCTCGAAAGCATTCTTCATCAACTGCAGTGCAGCGGTTGTATTCTTTTGTTTATTGTAATATGCGAGTGCAAGATTTCTTTGAGAAGTAGGAAACTGATCATCCAGCTCAACAGATCGCTCCCAGCAACTGATGGCCTCGTCAAAATTATTGTTTGCAAACCAATAGTTGCCGAGATAATAAAGAGCCTTTGCGTCATCGGCATCCACCTCAAGCGCAGCGGATAATATTTCAACCTCTTCCGTTTTTGAAGGAAAACAAAATGCAGGTGAATCAGCTTTTGCTTTTTTGAAAAATTCGGTGGCACCTGGCAGGTCGCCATCTTTCAACCTGAAATACCCCTGGTAATAATTAAACAATGGTGCGGGAACAGAATGATCGTACATAGACAAAAGATTAAATGCTTCATCATAAAGACCTGCTGCTGCATAATCAATCGAGTATTCAGCATAGCTATTGAAATGATTATTGACAGGGACCTTTAGAACAGGCTGCGCATTTAAAATTGTCAACTCAAAAGCACAACCAAGATTGAAGGCATCTGCTTCAAGTGAGGTTTCAGCGAACTGTTTTGCCTGCTCGTTAAAACCAAGCTTTCTGAGTATCGCTGTTTTGAGGTGTCTGCCAAGAGGCGAAGAGTAATTTCGATTAAGCGATTTATTGATAAGATCCAATGCTTCTTCATATTCCTTCCTCATACATGCAATGCGTGCAAGCTGAAGATAACCGCTGTGTTGCCAGGCATCGTTCCACACAGATTTATACAGCCTGGAAAACGCTTCATCATAACGACCCATTGTTTTTAAACAAATACCAAGATTGTATAAAGGCTCACCATCATAAGGGTTGGGATTGCGTAACAATAAACTCTTTACGGCCATCTGAAGATAAGGTTCAGCTTTCGCCGGCTGGGCTCTTCGCAGGTACCAGACTCCTAAAGCATTGTTGCATCGGATATCAGTCTTATCTCTCCACAAAGCTTCCTGGTAATAGTCACGCGGATCATAAGTTGCATGACGATATTGCTCAAGATGTAAGCCGTGCAGGAAAAGTTGTTCGATAGTTGGAACATCAACCGGATCGGGAGCAGCAATCGCAGCAGATGGGATCTCTTTCAACTGTGGTTTCCGGTGATGATAATCTACAATCAGCTTTCCTCCTGAACTTAATTCAACTTTAAACTCGCGACCGGCAACCGAGCGCTCCATCACAAACCTGTTTTCATAAACTGTTCCCGGTTCAAGCGGAACCTTTACACTAAAAACAGAATTATCGCTCGTTGAAATTTCAAGTACAGCATCCGGGTATTTACCCGTTGAATATAACCTGATCTCTATTGCGTCAGTATTAACCACACAATTGATCGCTGCATTCTTAGTTGCATTCTTTACTTCACCGATACCTGCGTAAGGCATGAAGTATTGTTCAAAGGTTTTTTCTTCGTTGGGATAAAGCCAGCTGAAATCGGGTTGATTATCTGTAAACACACCACACATCAGCTCGATATAGGGACCGTCCTCATCAGTAAGATTGCGATCCCATGCCTGGCCAAAATCACCTGAACCCCAGGTCCATTGCTTCTTGCCGGGACTGATATGATGATTGGCTACATGCAGCATTCCAGCCTGCGTATCGTGTTCATATCCACCGATAAAATTGTACTCAGACTCAACTGCCATAAAGGAGGTCGGAACCGGGATATTTTTATAACGGGAGATATCAGTACCAGGAGAATAATCAACCTTATAATAAGTTCCTTTTGCCACCGGGAAACTTATCACATCTCTTTTACCATGATCAAACACTGCGTGCACATCAGGTGGAAAAACAGATTGATAATGTTCGTTCACTTTCACTGCCGGGTTAGCCCACCAGAGAAAGGTTTGGGGAAATGAAGTGCGGTTGAACAAACGACCTTTGATCTCCAGGTAAGCTTTATCCGGATAAAGAGTGAATCCTGCCATCCCTTTGGTGCGGGTCATCAACTCTACTTCGTTTACCCAGATCGTCTTGCTTCCGTCTTTGTTCTCTTCTATGTTGAAATCAATTGCATCGAAGGTTGATGGTCTGTGATGTTGTGGCCAGTTGAATTCAATACCACCACTGATCCATGGACCTGTAAGGCCAACCAATGCCGGTTTGATAACCTGGTTATAATAAACGAAATCGCGGTTCCTGATCTTATCATAAGCGCGTTGTATACGACCGCCCAATGAGGGAAGTATCATGATACGCAGATAGTCGTTCTCAATGAACACGGCCCGGTATTCTTTGTCGGTCTTTTCTTCCGCGATCTTTTCGATCACAGGATGTGGATAAACTGCGCCCCTGCTACCCTGGTAAACCCTTTTTTCAAGAAAAATAGGATTCTTTTCCGGTGGAGCAGTTTCGTATGTAGGGATCACGACAGTCTCAACCCAGGCTTTTACCTGCTGCATACATTCTTATTTAAATTTTATCAGTGTCTGAAAACAGAGTCCATGTTTTCAAGTTCAACGCCTCTTGTCTCCCTTATGCGGAAGTGAATGAAAACCGCACCGGCAAAACAGATAGCGGCATAGAGATAGAACGTGTTGGCAATGCCACCCAACAGTTCGCTTAGTATAGGAAAGGTAAAAGTCAGTATGAAGTAAGCTGCCCACAAACAAAGTACAGCAAACGAGGTTGCAGTACTACGAACTTTGCCCGGAAAGATCTCACTGATGAGCACCCAGGTAACCGGGGCCAATGTGCAGGCATAAGTTCCGATGGATGCAAGCAACGGTATGGTAGTGTAAGGTGATTTTGTTGCGATGGCAAGCGCGTTCACGATATGCAACAGGCAAAGCAAAGCGGCACCGGCAAACATTAATGGTTTACGGCCAAGCTTATCAACAAGTGAAATCGCAAGAAAAGTAAACAAAAGGTTGATCGCACCTATAAACACCGTCTGCATCAACTGATCATCCTTATCGAAACCAACGCTTTCAAAGATTGCAGGTGTATAGTTGAACACTACATTGATCCCGCAGAACTGCTGGAACATGGCGAGCACAACTCCTGCAATAACGGCTGTTGAGTATGGTTTTTTGAAGATAGTGGCAACAGAAACTTTTTCTTCGGTAACTGAGCTGTTACGTATGAGTGTCAACGCCTGTGAAGCATACTGATCATTTCCAAATTTCCGGAGCACCTTCGAAGCTTCTTCAGTTCTTCCTTTACGAAACAACCATGATGGACTCTCCGGCAACGCAATTATTCCAAAGAAAAAAAGAAAAGAAGGTACTGCACCTGCGCCAAACATCCAGCGCCAGGAAGCATCACCATGTGAACCCAGGTAGTAGTTTACAATGTTTGTGACAAGTATCCCGATCACCACTGCAAGCTGATTCAGACTCACCATCCGACCGCGGATCGCCGCAGGAGCGATCTCTGCGATGTACATGGGAGAGAGCAGGGAAGCCATCCCAACCGCAAAGCCAGCACAAAATCTTGCAGCTATGAAAAAGCTGATCGAAGTTGCAGCAGCCATAAGCAGCGACGAGATCGTGAATACAAGCGCAGCGATCATCAGTGAACGTTTGCGGCCGAGCTTTTCGGAAACCCTTCCCGCATAAACACATCCCACCATACAACCCAACGCCAGCGAGGCTGTTGTAAAACCTTCCTGGTAAGCATTAAGATCAAACTGGGTTTTGAGAAAAGGAAGTGCACCGGCTATTACAGCGAAGTCAAATCCAAACAGGTATCCTCCAAGGGCGGAAATAAGCGATACCAGGAAAATATAACCGGTGTTCAGTTTAGGGGTCATCAGCAGCCGTTTAGCAATCTTGTTCAA
>JBEVNF010000390.1:0-4446 GCA_040508255.1 Flavitalea sp. | reverse complement strand
GAACATTACTGCTCTCACCAAGAAGAAATCTGAAAAGATCATTGCTTTTTTCAACTTCTGTAACAGGCTTCTCTACTATCTCGGCCGCTTCAAGATGAAGTAACTTTAATGCCTGGTCATTGGCAAAAAGAACAATATTATTTTTATCGATACCTATACTCGCATCTTTGAGGCTATTCACAACAGCCTCTGCACGGGCTTTCTGAAACATGATCTGGTTCAGATTACTGTTTTCAAAAACCTCAAGACGATCGGCCATTGCATTGAAAGCGGTGGCTACCTGTCCAAATTCGTCATCACGCCTATACCTGATCCGATGTTCATAGTTCTTATTGGTAATCTCACGTATCGCTTCGGTAATCTCATTGATAGGATCAGTAATGATCGTAGGAAAATTATACACAAAGCTGAATCCTATTACAAACACAAGTCCGGCGATCAATGAAATATATGTAAGCGCCTTGGTTGCTGTTACCGATGCCCTCTCATTTTTTAAAGCGATCGCCTGCATATTGAGAGCAAGAATCGCGTTAAGATCACTTTTAATGGAAGTTACCGACCCGGTTGGGATCAAACTATCGTTGAGTGCGTCAAATTTCAAACGGATACCCGCGGTTAAAGCACCTTCATTTTGTTCAGTAATATTTTTCTCCTGCAATTGCAATGAACTGTTGAAATTCTGTCTTTGCAATTTACCGTCAAAGCTCATACTATCCAGCGACCTGAGCATTGCATGTACATACTGAACCGATTCATAGTTATTCTGCAGGATCAGGTTTGAGTCTTTCTTCAGTCTGAATATATGGAACAAACCAATACCTGCTGCAATCAGCAACATTGCAAACAGGAAGAGTGTTCCGTATCTTATTTTTTGTTTGACAGTAGCTGCCATGATTGAATAGTTTATGACAGGATCACAAGATCAACATCATTACTCGAAAGCTTTTTCAGAAGCTGGTTAAAAATACTTGTTTTAATTATGATCTGCCATAAAGTTAAATGAGGTTTACCAATACAAACCGTTGTGATCTGCTTTTCTTCGATAACCTTCATTATGGCCGTTGCAATATCTTCTTCTTTTGACTGTATAACCTCTCCGCCAAGCTCTGTGGCATTTTTGAAGTTATTGATCAGATGACGCTGGGCAGCCAATGGAATCCTGCTGGTAGATTCCTTCTGCGTTTGAACGTAGAGTACATACCACTGGCTGTTGTAATAAGAAGCAAGCCTTGCGGTCTTACGTATGATACGTTGTGCTATCTCATGGTTAGATGAAATGCAGGCAAGAAAATGCTCATGTTTGAACGGATTGTTCCGCGAGGTGATCTGGTAATCAACCTTTCGTTCCACCTGTCCCGCAACTTCTTTCAACGCCAGCTCACGTAGCTGAAGGATCTTTTCAGGCTGAAAGAAATTCGAAAGCGCCTGCTGGATCTTTGTGGCATCATAGATCTTCCCTTCGCGCAAACGTCGCAACAACTCATCGGCAGGAAGATCAATATTCACAACTTCATCGGCAAGCTGCAGTATCCTATCGGGAACACGTTCCTTTACCTCAATGCCTGTGATATGTTTTACTTCTTCATTGATACTTTCAATATGCTGAATGTTCACAGCAGTGATCACATCAATGCCTGCCTTCAAAACATCCATCACATCCTGCCAGCGTTTTTCATTTTTGCTGCCCGGAATATTTGTATGTGCAAGCTCATCAATCAGTACAATATCAGGATGCAGCAGCAGTATAGCCTGCACATCAAGTTCTTCAAGTTTTTTTCCTTTGTAGAACACCTCACGCCTTGGTACCTGTGTGAGTCCTTCCAGCAAGGCATGCGTTTCTTTGCGACCATGCGTTTCAATATATCCCAGGCGAACATTAAGTCCATCGGCCTGTAACTGATGCGCCTCCTGCAGCATCCTGTAGGTTTTACCAACACCGGCGCTCATACCGATATAGATCTTCAGCTTACCGTCTTTGATAAGTTCTGATGCAGGAATATGCTGACCGTTTTCTATCACTTGTTTTTGATTATTGCTGGTGTAAAAAGCATGGCTGTACAAAGACAGTTTTTCCTGTTCTGACTATTGAGCAGGTTATAATGGATACAACTGCTGCAGCCTTCCCAGAATGCAGACTCATGGGGTAACTGTTCAAAAGTTACCGTTTCGAAAGCAAGCTTTGCGTTCATTTTCATGATTGCAAAACCGGTGGTAATACTGAAGATCTTTGATTTTGGAAACAGTTTTCTGCTCAATGCAAAAATCTTTCTTTTGATTGCACCGGCCACACCACCCTTGCGGAATTCAGGTGACACGATCATGCCAGAGTTCGATACAAATTCTCCATTCGCCCAGGGTTCAACATAGCTGAATCCTGCCCAGCGTCCATCGCCTGTAACGGCAACAACGGCTCTTCCGGCGCGCATCTTTTGTATGATCAGATCCGGGCTCCTGTTTGCTATACCGGATCCGCGCGCAATGGCAGATCGTTTTGTTTCCATTGAAATTTCTGAGGCAAACTTTTCATCGTCTTTGTTTGCAATACGTACTTTATAACCGTGGAGTTTCATAAAAGTTTTTTGAATTAACATCCACCGGAGTTTGCCTGTCGCACATAAGCTTCATACAGCACGGGAGGGATCAATGATTTAATCAAAATATTGTCTTTTTTAGCCTGCAGGAACATTCCTGTCAGAGCGTAGACAAATATATTTTCAATAAGAAATTTTACATGTGTGTTGCCTTTCTGATAAAGATTCGCAACGAGTATAAAACATTTTTTAGCAGATGTAAGATGACTCGTTTCGAGCGAAAGCCGTGTGAAGTTTGTCAGTCGGTCAAGCAGCCAGTAGGGCTCCATGCCAGCCTGTACCGGACCACCGTTGAAATAAGAGGCTGGTAGTTCATGGCGGATCATTGAGGGGAGATCGTATTCAGTTAACATAGAAAAACATTTATACTATAATTCCGAAAACCGAACCGAAAATCGTCTGCCAATAGCAAGATGAATGCAAATGTTGAGTATCAATCATATATCAACAAACTAATGCAGAATTTTCCGGTCCGGCGTTCGTATGATTAGATCAGCCCGAGAAAGGTTTTCTCATTTTGATAAGAATTGTCCCATCAGAAAGAAACCGCGGCCGACAATGTAACCGCAGCGTTTGATCTCGCAGCATTACCGGATTTGTTTGCATAGATCTGATCGCCGTTATTCAGGTTCCTGAATTCAAGACGCAGCATTGCATTGGGTAACGGTAAATAATCTATGTTGACAGATAGACCTACGGTTTCGAAACCGTTTGCAGTACCGGTAGCTATGATCACACCATTTTGATCGCGGAAATATTCACCACGAACTGCGAATGCAATCTTTTCAGCTGGGGTAAAACGAAGTATTGCAACTGGGGTATACCATGTATTCACCCCATTATCTGAAACGGATTTCTCTTCGGTACCGATGTCGAATCCTGCAGTAAGTCCGATCACTTTTGACAGTTGAAATATTCCATACACATTATGGTAAGTTCTGAACAATCTTGCAGAATCCGGCTTATCAGTTCCAAAAAAGGTGCTGTAATTAAGTGTCATTTTATCCGAAGGTTTTACGGTGATCTGTGATCCAAAACTTATCATAGAATTACCTTCCACCCTTGTGATTCGTTGCCAGCCATTAAGTGCCAACACACTTGCACTGAACATTCCATTATCAGTAGTATATCCAAGTTTTGCACCGCCCTGGAAATAAGGAGAGTTTTCTGCCACCAGACTCCTTGTGGTTGTCCAGTTATCTTTTCCGATAGCACCTTCGAAACCTATATGCGACGGCATGATACCGATATCGAACCACAGATTTCTTGTCTTTGCAAGTTTAATACCTGCATTTGCTTCAAATACATTTTTTAATACACCCGGTTCTGCAGCATAGTTGCTGTTCATATAAGTACCTGCGCCTATTGCAAGATTGGCACGAACACGATCATTAGTGTAAGCAGCTTTTACAAAACCCAGGTTCAGGTTGACTTCATTGTGACGGTTGTAATTGTAAATAAACCCAGGTCTTGTGTTATTTACCGGTTTATTGAGATCATAAGAATAATATCCCTCCACATATCCTGAAAAAGTCAACGGGTTTGGCTTAGTGGAATCCTGCGCCTGGAGCGAACTTCCCAGAGCAGCCAGCGCGAGCGAAAATACAAGTTTCATTTTTTAAGTTTTAATTTTCCAAAGCAACATTCAACGCAAGCACATTGATAACATCAGGTCCTATCGGATTCCTGCGTATATGCTGATCAACAATTTCCTTTACCTTTTCCTCACTGATATTGCGTGAAGCAGCTACTCTCTTCACCTGCACATAAGCACCTGCAGGTGTGATATCAGGATCGAGTCCGCTACCGGAAGCTGTCACCAGTTCAGCGGGAATATCCTTTTTCGAAATACCGG
>JBEVNF010000332.1:0-5101 GCA_040508255.1 Flavitalea sp. | reverse complement strand
GAACAGGGTTGTTTGCATTACGACGATCCTGTAATACAGGTTCTATATTATACCATGCAACACGGGCACGGTTAAATCCATATGGAAGAGAATCGTTCCAATCTGCTTCAGGGAACAAACCATTGCCTGCCGGAGTTGAAGAAAGCCCCCAGTTTACAAGCGGGAAACGAAGATCAATCGAGTTTCTGGTTCCTTCAAAATCATCAACGAAGATGAGACCACTGTTCCCTTTACCGATCTGGTTAGGGTGACCTGGTTTCAGCACTGCTGCTTCACCATAGGCAGTGATCGTACTCATTTCTCTTGTTGTATAGAAAGGTAGTTTGTCGAGCCATCTTGTGATCCGTGGCGCCTCAGCACGATAACTGAAGTCGAGACCATACATAGTGTTCTTGATAGGATCTTCATTGTAGGCAGTCTTCGTAAAGAATGGCCTTTCCCCGAGACGAACCATTGATGCACCAATGCTAAGAGATTCACGATCGGTGGTCTTGGCCATATAGTCAAGACGTAATCCCATGAAGTTTCTTTGTTGTATACCAACACCGGCATTGTTTTCAAATTCCACATTAACCGGTAATCCTGCATTAAGGATCGCCTGGTTGATGATCGTTACCTGTCCCAGGTTATAGTCAATAGTGTAATCAACATTTTCTTTCAAGGCCTGTCCACCCGCAGATACAGTTACCGACCCAGGTGGCACATTGAAGGCCCCTAATGAGATCTGTGAGCTGCTTGACCCTTTGGCTGTACCGCTGATCACATACCGGTCGAGATTCGCAAAGGTTTTTGCGATCTCTTTGATCGTATCGTATAGTGGGTAATAGACATACTTATCCTTCAAGTCCTGCGAACTTCCGGAGAAGGCCGCAGTATCAAGATCGCGCCCGAAAGGTTCAAGCATCGGGAAGATGATCCTCGCCTGGTTCGAGATCACTGTAAATCCTTCAATATAATCAAACACGCCATCCGGCAACGGGTCGTTACGACTGTTGAGACGATCGAGGTTTAATAAAGTGATCAACGGAACACCCGGCTTTGCACCTTCCGGTAAGAATCTTTTCTGACCGAGGCTTGGCTCTTCGTAAAGTACGTTCAGTTTGAAATCTGCAGGCTGAACACTTGACAATGCATAACCGTCACCCGTTTTAAGCGCGTAAACGTTTTTCATCATCAGGTCCCACAAAGGCAGGGTTGTACGTTGTGAAGTTGCTTTCAGCAATTTCAGGAACAGTACCTTCTGAGTACCGCTGGTAGTTTGAGTTGTATCCGGAGGAACATCCTGTGAAAACTCACCCACCTGGTAAATATTACCATTATATGAATACTGGTAAGCAACACCAAGTACCTCATCAGGTTGCAATGGAACTGCCAATGAAAGAAAGCCCACCTGCGGATTGAAATAATAATCAGTAGAGGCAAGCTTACGTGCAAATGTTTTTTCAAAATCCTGAACAGCACGGAAACCCATGCTTGAAAGTTTCGAAGTAATCGATGATGGATTACGACTGCTCGGATCATTAATGATATTACGGTATAGTGCGTTTACATCGTTCGCCGGCAAGCCATCACGGATCGGGCGGATAGGCAACATATTAGGGTTGGTCGCATTGTAGGGCTCAGACTCACCCAGATCCATAAGCGCAACTATATCACGGGTATCGGTAGTCGAACCGTTTCTGTTTGTTACCCAAACCTCCATACGAAGAATCTGAACCTGTGAATTTACCACCGGCAAACTCCTCATTGCATTTTTAAAATTCTTACGGAAGTATTGAGCGGCAAGGAAGTGCCTGTTCTCTTCGTAATCATTTGCTTTGAACTCGAAGGAACTGCTGGCTGCCCCACCCTGCAATCCAAGACTTTGTCTTGAAGCACGCTGGTTTGCCAATACACCCGTCACGAAAAGTTTACCAAACTGGAGTTGGGTCTTCACCCCAAACAGCGATTGGGCACCAGGGATCAGGGTACCTTTAGAAGAAAATGAAACGTTACCGGCTTCGATCCTTTTTATGATCTCATCATCGGTACCGGTATAATCCAGTTTAAGCTGATTCTCAAAATCAAAATTCGCCTGGGTGTTATAACTGATCGGGAGTTTCAGTTTGTCACCAATGTTTCCGATCACACTCAGATTCGCATTCATATCGAAATCGAAACCGCCATTTTTTCTTGCACGTTCAGGAAGCGCCGGGTTCTTGATGTTCTGTCCCTGGTAACCCGCGATGATCGTCACATCACCCTGGGGTCTGATCTCCACCTTCCCGTTTCCGAAAATCCGGTTGAACAGATTATCGGTAACCGACATTTTCGGGCGGACCATTTTTTTGTTGAGGGAACTGAGAATGTTGGCGCGTTTGCGGAAATATTCGATCTCAGATTTTCTCGCCTGGATCGCCATGAATTCTTCGAAAGTGAGATAAGTTGGCTTGCGATAATAGAAGCCGCCTATCTTTTCAATGATATAGTATTGCTTTGAAGCAGGATCGTAAATAATTGAATCTGTGATATTAACAGGATCGCGCAGGTCAAAGGACGACCTTGTCGGTGCACTATATTTATCTCCCCTTCTGTCTTCAAGGGGAAACTTCAGTGTGTCCGACGAGGCCGAAGCTTTTACAGAATCAGTCTGTGCATGAACGTTACCAAGGCACAAGAGGATCCCTGCAAACAGCTTAAACGCAGTTAGAGTAATTTGGTCTTTAAAACGGGACAATCTGGTTTCTCAAAGATTAGTTAAGTAGAGATACGGCGATAGGCTAGATTGTTTTTAGTGCTTTTTTGATGATTTGTTCGATCTGATCAAGACCCGGTTCGGCTTTCAGTACCCTTGAAATGGCCTGCTCACCGGTGTTTTTTGCAATGCCCAGAGCGACAAGAGCATTTAACGCATCCTGTTCCAAGGTATTGTTTATCAATGGCGAAATATTTGATTCGGTGGATAACTTTCCGAGCTTGTCTTTCAGCTCAAGAACCAGCCGTTCAGCCGACTTCTTACCAATGCCTTTGATGCTTTCCAACTGACGGGTATTACCAGCCGCAATTGCCTTTGAGATATCCGCCGGCTTGAGGCTCGAAAGCATCATACGCGCGGTAGAAGCACCAACACCAGACACACTTGTCAGCAAAAGGAACATCTCCTTTTCCGAAACTTCAAAAAAACCATATAACAGATGAGCATCCTCACGGATATGCAGGTGCGTAAAGAGAGTACCTGCCGCCAGTCCCTGGATCTGGGAATAGGTGTTCAGGCTTATATGCAATTCGTAACCCACTCCGTTCACATCAACATGAACGAGCGTCGGAGTTTTATGTACGAAATTGCCCCTGAGAAATGCTATCATCGGCGCGAAAGTAAAGCGAATTCAGATAATACCAATTGATGATTTTCCGAAATCTGGAATTACATTTTCTTTAAGTAGGTAGTAACCACTACTTCCTCATTATGAATCTTTTTCCTTTAATTTTGCCACCCTGAAGTTTAACCAAATTGCTTTCAAGATAATGAGTCAAAAAATCAAAGCTGCGATCACGGCAGTAGGCGGATTCGTTCCCGAAAAAAGACTTACCAATAAGGACCTCGAAAAGTTAGTTGACACGACCGATGAGTGGATCAAGACCCGCACAGGGATTGACGAAAGAAGGATCCTTACCGGCGAAGGCAAGGCAACCTCTGACATGATTGCCCCTGCCGTTCTCGAACTTTGTAAAAAAAGAGGCATTGATCCGATGGAAATCGATTGCCTGATCGTGGCGACGGTGACCCCGGATATGTTTTTTCCGGCAACTGCGAACCTGGTTTGCGAAAAGGTGGGCGCGAAAAATGCCTGGGGTTTTGATCTGGCAGCTGCATGTTCAGGTTTCCTATACGCCCTGACCACCGGTTCAGCGCTGATCGAAAGCGGCCGCTACAAAAAAGTAGTGGTGATGGGTGCCGATAAAATGAGTTCAATAGTTGATTATACTGATCGTTCTACCTGTATCATCTTTGGAGATGGTGCTGCGGGAGTGCTGCTTGAACCGGATACCGATGGTTACGGTTTGCAGGATGTGATCCTGAAAAGCGATGGTTCCGGTGCAAAGCACCTTCATATGAAGGCGGGTGGTTCCCTGAAACCATCTTCTGTTGAAACCGTTACTTCAAAAGAACATTTTATTTACCAGGAAGGTCAGTCGGTGTTCAAGTTTGCGGTTACCGGTATGGCAGATGTGAGTGCAGAGCTTTTAGAGAAAAACAATCTTACAGGCGACGATATCGCATGGCTGGTTCCACACCAGGCAAACAAACGCATCATTGATGCTACTGCTGAACGTATGGGTATCAGTTCTGATAAAGTGATGCTGAATATTCACCGCTACGGCAACACTACGGCTGCTACAATTCCCCTTTGCCTCTGGGATTTTGAAAAGAACCTGAAGAAAGGAGATAACCTTGTATTTGCTGCTTTTGGTGGCGGATTTACATGGGGTGCTGCCTGGATCAAGTGGGCTTACTAAATATGCTACCCTTCTCCCCCGGGAGGGTATGTCGGGACGCAGCGAAGCGAAGTCTGGACAGAGGTGGAGCGGTATCAGCACTGTTGATCTGATTGAATTTCTAAAACAAACTCAATCAGATCAACGCCCTCTTTTTTTATAACTCCTCTTCGAAATAAATCTTATAGTACTTCTTCTGCGACATCTCATCATAACCTCTCTCCATCAGATCCCTTCTTCCATGTATATAAATGTGGAAGTTCTTGTCAAGTTTAAGTACCGTCTTAAATGCCGTCTGCTGCTTCTTCACAGCTGTCGTATGAATATCAAATTCATCATTCATTTCAAAATTTCTTGAAGCTTCGAAGTTGCGTTTATAGTTCATGAATGAATCTTTTACTTCATCATGATGTATCACTTCATTTGCAAACTCTTCAAGACTGAACTGTTCCTTTGATTTGAAATATTCCATTGATCTTCCAAGCATATCCACCTGGTCAGACTTCGTTACCTCGAATTTTTCAGGATATTCGTTTGTGATAAATTGCTTGCAGAGGTTCAGATACTTATCCGTCTGATGATAACTGTCACCAAGCGGTGAAACCTGTAAAAAATCATTCACCCA